>PWNM01000427.1 GCA_003557825.1 Candidatus Hydrogenedentota bacterium
ACACGAACCTTCCCCATTTCGGGATGGCGTTTGGCGGTTCCATGACAATCGGACCCCCCTGTGATCAGCAATCCCCGTTCGGCGGCCATGGCGCAGTATTGCTCGACGTGTCCGGGTGTATGCTTTACATGATAGGCCTCGATCCCATCGAAAGGTAACTCGAGCAGATGGGGTAATAAGCGACCGGTCGTGCCAATGCCGGGATGGGCTACAAAAGCCAACCCGCCAGCGTCATGGATCAAATCCACGGCCCCTTCACAGGCAAGTCGGGTCTTGGGGACATAGGCAGGGCGTCCGGGATTAAGGAAAGCATCAAAGGCATGCTGCACGGTACGAACCACTCCCATGCGTAACAACTCACGGGCAATATGCATGCGGCCTACAATCCCCGTATCCGTCACTTCCGCTTTTATGCGCTCCATTTCAATGGGTGTTCCAAGCTCCCGAAGCCGAGCGACGATGCGATCGGCTCTGGAATGCCGTCCCATACGAAGCTCTTCGAGGGCTTCAATTAGAGCATCATTCGTCGGATCAACTCCTAGTCCGACCACATGGATTTCATTGCGTCGAAAGGTCGTGCTGATCTCGGTTCCGGTCAGGAATTCCAATCCGCAATCACCACAGGCCCTTTCGGCTTCATCGATACCGGCCACGCTGTCATGGTCGGTCAAAGCAATCGCACGGAACCCTAAAGCGCTTGCCCGTGCAACTACCTGGGTCGGCGGATCGGTACCATCGGAATGATGGGAGTGCAGATGGAGATCGACAAATCCGGTCGAACCTATATCGCTGGAATCCATTGTTATACCGTATGCAACCATCGACGCGTCATGGGTCTTCTCCCGCCGATTGCTGCGCATCGCGATTGCGTTTGAGCCGGTCGAGCACGCCATTAACAAACCGAGGCGACTCCTCGGAGCCATAACGTTTTGCCACTTCGATGGCTTCCGAGATTGCCACAGTAGGAGGTACATCCGGGCAATAGGCCATCTCGAAAAAGGCGACCCGGATGACATTGAGCTCGATACGGCCCACCCGTCCCGGTGACCAATTATCCAAGGCCTCGTGTATGGCCGCATCAATGGCTTCCCGGTTTTCCATGACGCCCTTGATCAGTTTTTGGCCATATTTTCGGACTGTTGGCCGAACCGGATTATCCTCCCAGAATTCTTCGACAGCAGGCCCCCATTCGTAACTCGTAAAATCGAGTCCGAACAGAAACTGCAGGGCCCGTTCGCGGGCAATGCGGCGCACTTGCGGAGCTGCTTGCCCGCTCTGGGCGCGTTGTCGGGCATGTCGTGGTCGTTGCAACTAGAGCTGCTCCAGAAGGTTGACCATTTCAATCGCCCCCATGGCGGCGTCAAATCCTTTATTGCCGGCCTTGGTCCCTGCCCGTTCAACGGCCTGTTCGATCGTATCTGTGGTCAAGATACCAAACATGACAGGCACATTGGTTTCGAGCCCGACCATTGCGACGCCTTTCGCCGCTTCCGACGCGACATAATCAAAATGAGGCGTACTTCCCCGGATAACCGCGCCCAAGGTGATAATCGCGTCGTACTTGCCCGATGCTGCCATGCGCTTTGCCGCCAGCGGAATTTCGTAGGAGCCCGGCGTCCACGCCACGGTGATCTCGTCGTCCTGCACACCGTGGCGCGTTAACGCATCCAAAGCGCCGCCCAGGAGTTTGGACGAGATGAACTCGTTGAACCGGGACACGAGTATCCCGTATTTCTTTCCTTTTGATACCAGCTGGCCTTCGATTATGTTCGGCATGTGGATCTCCTTTTTACGAGAACAGGTGTCCCAGTTTTTCTTTTTTCGTTCGCATATATCGTTCATTGCGGGCATTAGGGGGAATGATCAACGGCACGCGTTCGGTCACCTCCAGTCCGTAGGCTTCGAGGCCGACTCGTTTGGCTGGGTTGTTGGTGATCAGCCGCATGCGACGCACGCCCAACTCGGATAATATCTGGGCCCCCAGACCGTATTCACGGGGATCAGGCAGAAACCCCAAGTGCACATTGGCCTCAACCGTGTCCATGCCTTCGTCTTGAAGCTGGTAGGCTTTGATCTTGTTCACAAGCCCGATGCCGCGTCCTTCCTGCCGCATATAGACCAGTACGCCGCAACCTTCTTTGGCGATCATCCGCACCGATTCGTCCAATTGAGCTCCACAATCGCAGCGTTGCGAACCGAACACATCGCCCGTGATGCATTCGGAATGGACCCGTACCAAGGGACTCTCACAACCCGATACATCGCCCATGACCAAGGCCAAATGCTGGCTCGAATCGATGTCGGTCTCGTATACATAGAGATGAAATGTTCCACAGTCCAACGGCAACTCGGTACTGGCCCGGCGATGAACAAGCACCTCGTGACGCCGCCGGTATTCGATAAGATCGGCCACCGTACAGATTTTGATGCCATGCTCCGATGCCAGTTCCTCGAGTTGGGGCATGCGGGCCATCGAACCATCATCGGCCATGACTTCGCAGATCACCGCCGAAGGATTAAGCCCGGCCAGGCGCGCGAGATCTACCGAACCCTCGGTCTGGCCCGCACGGACCAGAACGCCGCCGGTACGGGCCCGCAATGGGAAAACATGGCCGGGTTGGACCAGGTCTTCGGGATTCGAAGAAAGGTCAATGGCCACTTGTATTGTTCGCGCCCGATCAAAAGCGCTGATTCCCGTGGTAATGCCACTGGCGGCTTCGATGGATACATGGAAGGCCGTGGCATAGGGGGAACGATTATCTTGCGTCATCGGCGGCAAACGCAGCTCATCGATACGGGCGGGCGTGAGAGCCAAGCATATAAGGCCCCTGCCATAGCGGGCCATGAAATTGATCGCCTCGGGGGTGACTTTTTCGGCAGCAATGACCAGATCGCCCTCGTTTTCCCGGTCTTCGTCGTCGACCAGGACAATCATCCGGCCCGCCCGTAACTCATCGATTATCTCAGGGATAGGGGTCAACATGGCGTACTCCTAAGCAAATCCGTGGCGCATGAGCGTGTCAAGGGTCAATCCCCCGCTCTCTCCGCCCCGGTTCATGTAATGGTAAATATGCTTGCCGATCACATCTGCTTCCATATTGACCGGATCACCGGATGTTTTCGAGGGGAGCGTGGTATGCTGAAGGGTCGCAGGAATAATGGCGACTCCAAATGAATCCCCTGATGGTTCAACCACGGTGAGGCTAATTCCGTCGATGGCGATAGAACCTTTGGGTACCAGGTACCGCGCCACATCGGAAGGGGCCTGAAAGGTCCAAAAGGAGAATTCGCCTTGCTGTCGGACCGATTCAATGCGACCGATGCCATCAACATGGCCTAGCACAAAATGCCCATCGAATCGGCCCGCAGCGGACATAGCGCGCTCCAGGTTCACCGCGGCTCCGGGACGTAATTGTCCCAGGGTCGTACGCTCAAGGGTTTCGGGCGATGTCTGCACCACGAAACGATCGTCATGAATGGCGACAGCCGTTAAACACGCCCCATCGACCGCGACACTATCCCCTTCTTTTAGACCGTCAAGCACACGCTTGGCCAAAATGGTGACATCGTGTCCCGATCGACGTGAGACTGCGCCGACCTCTTCAATAATTCCGGTAAACATGGTCCGATCAGCTCCCTTTGACATAGGCTTCGACCAGCAAATCTTCCCCAACGAGCCGTGCGGTCATCCGTTCGAGGAGGATAGCGTCCGCCATACAGTCAACCCCTTCCCCTTCTACCGCTGTGACGGCATCCCGGCCACCGACAATCTTGGGTGCAATAAAAAACATTACCTTGTCCACAATACCCGCCGCGAAGGCCGATGCATGGGTTGAACCGCCCCCTTCGATCAAGATGGAGCAGATCTCGCGTTTGGCCAACTCGTGCATGCACCTCCGCATATCAACGCCCTCACCGTGGGAAGGCAGGTGGATCACCTCATCGGCGCCTTCGCAGACACGGTCTTCGGGCGTCACGACCCAGGTCGGCGCGGGACTCTCAAGGTGAAAGACCTTTCGCGTCGAATCGAGATAGGCATCGGCGTCGAGTATCACCCGGATGGGATCGTGACCCTCGGCGTTTTGAACCCGGGTTGTCAGACTGGGATCATCGAGCATAACGGTTCGACTGCCGACCAGAATGGCGTCTACCTGATTGCGAATTTCATGGACCAATGCGCGGGACGCCTCCGAGGTCACCCATTTGGAGTCCCCCGTATGGGTCGCGATTTTCCCATCAAGGGTCATGGCGCATTTGACAATTACGAAGGGCAATCCAGTCGTGATATGTTTTACGAACACTTCGTTAAGCCCACGGGCTTCCGATTCCAGCACCCCCACATCAACGGGAATACCAGCTTCTCGCAATCGAAGGATCCCTTGTCCCGCGACTTTGGGATTGGGATCGGGCATGGCCACCACAACCCGATTGGGGCGCTTGGAGATCAACAAATCAACGCATGGCGGTGTACGGCCATGGTGGCAGCATGGCTCGAGAGTAATATAGAAGGTATCGCCAGGCGATGCGCCGCCCGCTGCCTCGATGGCCAACACCTCGGCATGGGGCTCCCCGGCCCTATGATGGTACCCTTCTCCAATGATTTCGTTGTCGCGTACAATGACGCAGCCAACCATTGGATTGGGGCTGGTCCGCCCTTTCGCCCGGGCTGCCAAATCGAGGGCTCGGCGCATGTATTTTTCATCGGCGTTCATTAAAAGCAAATACCCGAAGACACACGTCTTTCGGGGCACACGTCCGATAAAAATACGGTACGTTTACACCTTCTCCCATCCGGACTCTACCGTCGGCCCCGGAATCTCACCGAGTCTGCGCCGAAGCGCTCGCGGGCTGTAACCGCCGGTCAGGAATTGCACCCTGCCCCGAAGGTGGTCTTCTATTTCCGCCTAATGCTATCATCTAGAGCTTAGTACGGTCAACCAAACCGGTTCCACTTCTCTTCGGAATATGCCTGCAGCAAGTCATGTTCAAGCAACACGTGCCAAACAGCACAATAGAGGTACATCGTAACGGCCTGCAGCACAGGCTTCAGCCAATTGTCATTACGTTGTCTTTCAGAACAAATGGGGTAGTATCTATGCTTCAAAAACACACTGTGGGGATTATTGGTTGTGGTAATGTAGGTATTGCAGGAGCGTTTACGTTATTTAACCGCGACGTAGCAAGCGATATTATCTTGGTGGATAAAGACGAACGACGGGCCGAGGGCGAGGCCATGGACATGATGCATGCCCAAGCGTTTTCTGAGCCTGTCACTGTTCGAGCCGGATCTTACGAAGACCTAAAAGATGCCAAAGTTATTGTAATCGCAGCGGGAACGGGACGCAAAGCGGGTGAATCGCGGCTCGATTTGCTCAATCGCAATGTCTCGATTTTCCGCGAGATTGTCGAACACCTCGACCGACATGCGCCCAATGCGGTGCTGGTCATCGCAACAAATCCGGTCGACATCATCACGTATGCGATACAGAAGCTTAGTTCACGACCCGATACAAACATAATCGGCACAGGAACCATGCTCGACACGGCTCGGTTCCGGGCCATGCTGGGTCAGTACTATAACGTAGATCCCCGCAATGTTCATGCCTTTATCATCGGCGAACACGGCGATAGCGAAGTACCCGTTTGGAGTAAAGCCTCCATCGGAGGACTGCGTTTGGCTGATCGGGAAGTCCTTGGCAAGCGATTTGACCGAAAAGTGTTGGACGAGATCTTTGAGCAAGTACGCTATGCCGGACGTGAGGTTATCTCTCGAAAGGGATACACCAACACGGCCATTGGGGTGTGTATCGCCCAACTTGTCGAGACAATTTTTGATGATCAGCATTCGGTATTGACCGTGGCGGTTCATATGAACGGTGAGTACGGCATAGACGACCTTTGCATGAGCATACCCTGCGTCGTAGGCCATTCGGGCATTGAAGGAAGGATCCTCCCGAATTTGAACGAAGAGGAAACCGAAGCCATCAAATACTCGGCAAGTGTTCTACGCGAGAGCGTTGAGTCACTCGATATATAGACATTTTGGACAATCCCGCATGGAATTCCTGCCCTTGGCATGGGGTTTCTGAAAGGGAATGTAACAAAACACTTTAGGAGGTTAACTGATGATGATAAAGACCAAGACGGTAACGTTTGCATTGGCCTTGGCGATGGGGCTCTGGATAGCGGCTCCGTATGTTGCATTTGCTGAAGAAGGCGAAGAACCCAAGCTGGATGTTGGAGACGACGCGCCTCCTCTGAGCCTCACAGATTGGATCAAGGGCGAACCAGTAGCCATTGGCGAATCAGAGGATGACTATATTCTCGTCATAGAATTCTGGGCCACATGGTGCGGTCCATGCCGGGCAAGCATACCTCACCTTACCGACCTGCAGCGAGCTTTCAAGGACCGAAATGTGACGGTTCTCGCCATCACCATGGAAGAAGTCGACCATGTAGCGGAGTTTGTTGAGGACGAAGGCGATAACATGCAGTATACGGTGGCCATCGACGGCGATAGGAAGACTTGGGCCGCCTATATGGACGCATCCGGAGCCCGCGGCATCCCCCATGTATTTGTCGTAGACGCAGATGGCGTCATTGCCTGGCAAGGGCATCCTCGAGAACCCGAACTCGAAAACCTACTTGACGAAATGGCTCCAAAACCAGAAGACCTTGAGGCATAGAGTTACCTAATGCTTCGCCGTTCAGACCGTATTGTTACGGACTGGACGGCGCTGAGTTTTTATGGCATAATTGTGTTATAAATTCATGCGCATTCGCGTCGCTTTCGCCCGTGGGGGCGACAAGGTTTCGACGGGGGTGAAGAAGCATGAGTTGCGTGTCGAGGTTGATCGGTTGGCCTCGTAAAAAGCCGATCAAAACACAACTGCCAACGAACCTTTGGCAATGGCTGCCTAACTTTAGGTTGCCCGTCTTACCCCTGACCGCCTGCTAGGGGGCTAAGGCGTCGACAGCGGGCCTCGAAGCCGAACGGCGGTGGAGCGTTCGGTGGAGAGTATCGACTCCGCCTAGCGGTTTCGGATAGCGAGCCCGACGCGATCCGGAATGGCGAATCCTAAAGGACGGGCTACACACGTAGATGCTCATGTGGATGCACTTCCGGACGGGGGTTCGATTCCCCCCGCCTCCACCATAGCTTTTTGCTTAAAACAATACCACTGTGCTAGCCTCCTGCCCCTCCTTGTTCACGTATTTCAACCGCCCATCCGCCTACGTTAAGATTAGAAAATGAAGATGCTCACAACCTTGAGGTCAACCGAAAGGGAAATGTATGACCATCATCGAACGGCTTCGTAACTGGTGGACACGTCTACGATGCCCCACTGAATTTCTCTGCGATAACTGCAAGTATGACCATCCCTCCGCCTGCAATCGACCGGAACGGCCCAATGCCACCCGGTGTCCTGACTATCGGCCGCGAGGATCGTAGACCGGAAGCCTATACTTGCGGCTCCCATCATTGACGGAGTACGGGAAAGGTTGTATGCTAAAAGATAGCCTGAATGCCAGGCAGAACGTCGACAATCGGCGAATATTTCGACCATAGCGGAGCGACAACAAGAACATGATCATGATGGAGGTAAAAAAATGCGTTCGAAAGAAGTCTTGCGTAGCCTGTTCGTATTAGGTTTGGTGGTTACGGCGGCAGCCTATTTGACGGGTTGCGAGGTCCCGGAACCCGAAGATGCGCCCCCGCCCACCGAAAATGACGAACCAATCGAGGAGCCTGATGAAGCCGATCCGGAGCCAGAGCCTCCCGATGTGGACGAGCCCGAAGTGGATCCGGAGCCCGAACCAGTTGACGAAGCGTCGCTCACTGCTGAGGATTTGGTCGATACGGTATGGCAAGCAGGTCCAATGGAGCTTGCCTTTGGAGCCGACGGTCAGTTGATCGTGAATGATACCGAAGAAGGCACATGGTCGCTGGCCGGTCCGCAATTGACCATCGAAGCTGCGGGGCACTCGTACACGGCCGAGGTCCGAAACGATGGAATATA
>PWNM01000053.1 GCA_003557825.1 Candidatus Hydrogenedentota bacterium
AAAAAGGATTCTAACCATGGCCAAAGATCCCATATGCGGCATGGAAGTCGACCCGAAGGAAGCCGCTGCTACGTACGAATATGAGGGCGACACATTTTACTTCTGCAATCCCTCCTGCAGAGATAAATTTGAACAGGATCCGGAGCATTATACCGGAGACGTCATGAATTCAACCGGCGATGATTCCTGCCCTACATCAATCACTGAGGAGTCAAAACCCGAAACGGATATGGAAGCCGAAGCGGGACAGCCGACGTCCAACCAGGCCTCGATTACCATGTCTCTCTCAGGAATGACGTGTGCCAGTTGCGCGCAGAATATTGAAAAAGCGCTCAGAAAACAAACCGGAGTTATCCAAGCTTCGGTTAATTTCCCAGCCGAACGAGCCCGAGTCGTCTATGACCCTGATGCAATAACCACAAAGGAGTTGACCTCGGCAGTGTCCGCCGTCGGCTACCAAGCGGAGGTAACCCGCACGGGAAAAGGGGGTGAAGACAAGAGTGAGGAAGCCGATCAGAGCGCCTATGCGGTTGCCGCCGCCAGAAATAAAATGATCATCGCATGGTCCATAACATTGCCGAGTATGGCAGTGATGATTGTTCACATGTTTCTGGGGATCGACATACCCGGTTATCATTGGTTGATGGTATTACTGGCAGCCGGAGTGCTGGTTTTTTCCGGCAAGGAGACCTTTGTCAGCGCTTTCAAAAGCATACGCCATTTGGCTCCAAACATGGACGCACTGATCGCACTCGGTACTGCTGCTGCGTTCATCACCGGACCTCTTGCCGCACTGGGCCTGGGTATCGATAACTATTCCGGAGTATCCGCCATGATCCTGGCATTTCACCTGGCTGGCCGATATATCGAGACCCGAGTTCGCGGACGTGCAAGCAAAGCGATTAGGGAACTATTGGAACTGGGGGCCAAATCGGCGCGGGTACTGCGCGAAGGACAGGAGTTCGAAGTACCTGTTGAAGAAGTCGAAAAAGGGGATGTGCTCGTTGTCAGGCCCGGCGAAAAGATTCCGGCCGACGGAGTGGTTATCGAAGGTCGAAGCTTGGTCGATGAGTCGATGGTTACGGGCGAATCAATCCCCGTTCTACGGGAAGCCGATAATGAAGTCATTGGCGCCACAATCAACCAAGACGGACTGCTGAAAATAAGAACCACTCGAGTTGGCAGTGATTCCTTTCTGGCGCAGGTTGTAGAGCTGGTGCGGGAAGCACAGGCCACTCGGGTGCCGGTGCAGGCCTTCGCCGACCGGGTAACCAATTATTTTGTACCAGCCGTTATCGGATTATCGCTCCTGACATTCCTTGTCTGGGCGGTATTTCCCGCGTATCCGCATGCCTTGGCGGAATGGGCCAGCAATTTTTTACCATGGGTCGATCCCACCCTCGGGCGCATCTCATTGGCTCTATTCGCCGCTATCGCAGTGATGGTTATCGCTTGTCCGTGCGCCCTCGGACTGGCCACTCCCACCGCTTTGATAGTCGGAAGCGGAATGGGCGCCCAAAATGGCGTTCTGATCCGTTCCGGTGAGGCAATCGAGATCATGAAGGAAGTAAAGACCGTTGTATTCGACAAAACCGGCACCCTTACGAGAGGAGAGCCGGAAGTTACTGATGTGCTTAGTTTGGATGATATGGACACCCATACGGTGCTGATGTACGCCGGTTCGCTGGAGAACAATTCCGAACATCCGCTAGCCCGTGCGGTCGTCAACAAGGCCCGAGAAGAGGGGGTAGAGATGCGTGCTACATCCGATTTCCAGGCCGTCAGCGGACGCGGTATTACCGGCATGGTTGACGAACGGCGTGTCGCGATCGGTACCCGGGAACTGATGCGGGCGGAACAAATTGATTTTACGGCGGCAGAGGAAAAGGTGAAGGAGTTGGAGGAAAACGCCAAGTCCACCATGTTCCTGGCAGTCGACGGTCAGGTGGTTGGATTGCTGGGACTGGCCGACACGCTGAAAGACGGATCTGAAGCAGCGGTGGCCGAACTAAAAGGTATGGGGTTCTCACTGGTCATGATCAGCGGCGACAATGAAAGGACCGCCCATGCCATAGCCAGCCAAGTCGGAATCGATCAGGTTCTGGCGGATGTAATGCCCGAACACAAGGCGGCCGAGATCAAGCGGCTGAAAGATGAACACGGTACGGTGGCGATGGTGGGCGACGGCATCAACGATGCCCCCGCCCTGGCTCAAGCCGATGTCGGCATCGCTCTTGGTACCGGCACCGACGTAGCCATAGAAAGCAGTGACATCACCTTGGTCCGCGGGGAACTGGACGCTGTGGTCAGCGCCATCAAGTTAAGTCGGGAAACGTTCCGCAAGATCAAGCAAAACCTGTTTTGGGCATTCTTCTACAATGTTGTCGCCATTCCCGCTGCGATGCTTGGTCTGCTACATCCGGTGATTGCGCCGATTGCCATGGCGTTGAGCTCGATCACCGTAGTCGCCAACTCGATTACGTTGCAGCGCAAGGATATTAGCGGGGCTCCAAAAAGTTAACACCGGTAATCGTCCGCGGTCGCGCACAAATCCTTGGTCCAACAATGTTCGGATCGGGCAGAGCAAACATAGATCCGGGACCCAAAACCGCTGTGTTTGCGTCGTGCTGGATTCGGGTGTAGGATGGCGCGAAACAACGGAGGAGAACCCCCATGGTCGTGATGCTGGTTTATGTACATGTCAAGCCGGAATGCGTCGAAGATTTCAAAGCCGCCTCGATTGAGAACGCGAAAAACAGCCTGCAAGAACCGGGCGTGGTCCGGTTTGATGTCATTCAGGAGCGGGATGACCCGACGCGGTTTGTCCTGATCGAAGTCTATCGAACACCCGAGGATCACCCGAAGCACCGGGAAACGGCCCATTACTTGGCCTGGCGGGATACAGTGGCCGACATGATGGCCGAACCGCGTTCAGCAACCCATTACATCCCCTGTTAATCGAAAAAAGCAGCTTGGGCCAAACCTAAGAGGCGACATCGAAGAGTTCCCGTTCGAGTTCCATGGCCCGACCATACGGGTGCGCCAACCAAGCAGGGCGTCGTCGTGGAATTCGTATTCCAGTGCGATAGGGCATATCCTGCGTTGCCTTCTGTGGATACCCTGCCGAACAGATGGGGAAACACCCTGTCTGACACGGGATTCGGTTTCGTCCCCAAGATATGCCGGCCGCATGTCAAAACTTCCTCCGCACAGCATAGCGCTGCTGCTGACGCCTCCTGGGCTTTGCTTGGCTTGGCCAAACCTCCGATGTATTTGCGCCATGCTCGATTTGAGTGTAGGATGGCATAAAGCAAAGGAGGAGAACTCCCATGATCGTAATGCTTATCAACGTACACGTAAAACCGGAATACGTCGAGGATTTTAAAGCGGCGTCGGTCGAAAACGTGAGGAATAGCTTGCAAGAACCGGGCGTTGTTCGGTTTGAAATGATACAGGAACGGGATAACCCCGCGCGGTTTGTACTGGTTGAGGCCTATCGGACATCCGAGGATCACCCCAAAAACAGGGAAACAGCCCATTATCGAGCTTGGCACGATACCGTCGAGGATATGATAGTGGAGCCACTATGCTCCACCCATTATATTCCGTGTTAGCTAGGGGTAGCATCACTGGGCTAGCCCTGCCAGGCGGCGTCGAAAAAATTCCGTTCGAGTTCCATGGCCCGACCGTATAGGTGCGCCAATCGGGCGGCCTCGCCACCGTAGAAGTCGAGCAGTACCTCGAGTTGCTCCGCCAAAGCGTTGAAATCGTCGGACGAATAGGTGTCGATCCAGTCGCGATAAGGCGTATCGGGGACCGCCTTTGGCTTTAGGCGCTTCCCGAGCCAGGCATAGAGCCGCATGCAAGGCGTCATGGCCGCTATGGTATGTCCCGGAGTTTCAAGGGCCGCAACATGGAGCAGGAAGTCCGTATAGGCCAGCGTGGCCGGGGCCGGCTCGGGATGGGTGGAGACGCCCCATTTGCGGGCATAGGACTCGTGCAGCTCGAGCTCGGCGAAAACGCCGTCCAGCAACGATTTAAAGACCTCAAGGCCGTTTTCATCGGGTGTCCGCGCCATGGCCAAGGCATAACCCCGGGCGAAGGCCCGCAGGAAATAGGCATCTTGGCCCACGTAATAGGCGAACTTGGTTTGCGGCAGCGTGCCGTCGGCAATTCCTCGGATAAAGGGATGACCAAGACAGGCCTCCGCAACAGCATAATGTTGTTCCCAAAGGGTCTGCGCTTTCATAATGCCTCCACATGTAGTCGGTCAGATGTGAAACAACCAGATAAGACACGATCATTCGATCACAGGGAATACCATCTATGGAACGACAACCCGAACCCGAGTACATGGACCTGGCGGATGAGGCCGATGCCTATGCCCAGGCCGACTTCGCCGATGTCAATGCCGCCTTCGCCGAACGTCTGGCAGAACTGACGGAGAACCGCCCCGCCTGGGCGCTGGACCTGGGGTGCGGTCCCGTGGATATCCCGATCCGCGTGGCTGCCCTTCGGCCCGCATGGCATATTGCCGCTGTGGATGCCTCCTGGGCCATGCTTGCCCTGGCCCCCAATCCACCCGTTCTGGTGCATAGGATCCAAGCAGACGCCAAAAGGTTGCCTGTTCCCGACCGTGTCTTTGATGTGGTTTTCTCGAACAGCATTTTACATCATCTCCCCAATCCAGAACCGTTTTGGCAGGAAGTCCGCCGGATAAGCAGACCAGGAACACTCATTTTGGTGCGCGACCTGTTCCGGCCCGAAAGCAGGGCCGCCGCCCGCGCCTTGGTAGACCACCATGCTGGAACCGAATCCCCCTTGCTGCAAGAGGAGTTTTACCGGTCGCTGCTGGCGGCGTTCACGCCCGAAGAAGCGCGCGAACAACTCGCCATGGCAAATCTGAAGGGCCTCGAAGTGACCACTATCACCGACCGCCACATCGATATTTGGGGCCGCCTCGGATGATTCCTGATTTCCGGGGTGTTGCGTAATTGGATAGTGTGAAATGGGAGGTCAAAAATGGAAGTATTGGATGGAAAAATCGCGGTTGTAACCGGCGCAAGCCGCGGAATCGGCCGACATATCGCTGCGGCGCTGAATAGGGCCGGCGCATTTGTCGTCTTAACCGGTAGACAAATGCGTACCTTGGAAGAAAGCGTGGCCTCCATGCCGCAGCCGACACGTTGCAAGGCTTACAATTGCGACCAGCGGGATCCGGAGGCCATCAGCGCATTGGCGCGGCATGTGTTAGACAATCCGGGGCCGCCTGATATTTTGGTGAACAATGCCGGACTTGGCCGAGGCGGGTTGGTGAAAGATATGCCGCTCGATGAATGGAATACGGTGATTGAGACCAATTTGACGGGCGTATTCCTGACAACCCAGGCGTTTCTTCCGGCGATGATCGAGCGGGATGGCGGCGATATTATCATGATCAGTTCGATGAGCGGCAAAAAAGGCGATTCGGGCGCGGCAGCCTATGCGGCCAGTAAATTTGGCCTTCAGGGATTTTCGCAGGCCCTGAATTATGAGGTACGCCGCCACAATATCCGGGTCATGGTGTTGAACCCCAGCAGCGTGGATACGAGTCCCGACACCGGCGCGAAGGAAGGGCCGGGGCTCCATCTCCATGCGGCCGATCTCGCGGCGACCATCGTCCACCTGGCGGCCTTGCCTCGACGAACGCTCGTGCGCGATATGGACATATGGGGTACCAATCCGTAACAATATGGGGTGCGTAAGCACAACAAAACACACCGGAGACGGCGACGTCCCGACGAAAAGGAGTAACTAGACATGCACAACACACTGATCAAGGCGATTGCGCTCGTTATGGTGGCCGCTTTGGGCGCGGCCGGATGCCAGACCTACGGCGGTACGGCTGCAACCGGAGCCGGAGCCGGAGCGTTGGCTGGAGGTATCATTGGTCATCAACGGGGTCGCGCAGGCGAAGGCGCCCTCATAGGCGCGGCGCTGGGCGGACTCACCGGTCTCGTCGTCCATGATATCCGCGTACAACGGGCCCGTGGGCGTGAAGAAACGGTACAGGAATATAATTACCAGCCGGCGCAAGGCGAAATGCTCCAGTTCGAGAATGCCCGGGTGATGCCGAGTCGCCCCCGTCCGGGAACCATGGCCGATGCCGAGATCCAGTACGCTTTGCTGGGTACCCAGGGCAATGGCGCCCAAGTGACAGAATCCCGCGTACTTAGGCGTGGAAATCAGACCATCGCCGAGCTGTCAAACAATACGTTTACCCGCTCCGACGGAACCTGGGTCAGCACCATGCCTTTCCGAGTTCCCGAAAACCTCGAGCCTGGGGAATATACCATTTATCAGACCGTTCGGACGTCCCAGTCCCAAATCTCTGGTAATGCTACGTTTACGATTGATGAATCGTAATTCGCGAACGCTTTCGTAATCCCGTTTACGCGCCGTTCCGGGGCGATGCTACTCCGGAACGGCGCGGCAAGTAATCCAATTACCCACAAAAAGGAGTGCCCAATGTCTCTTCGCAGCCTCTTTTGCAGCTCCCTCATATTGGCCGTGGCGCTTTCCGGCGCGTTGATGGGATGCGGCGGCCCCGAAGGACGACAAACCGCCGCGCCCGTAATCCCCGACGACTTCGAACCCGGCGACCCGGAGGATGGCGACTGGTTGATCAGCCGTCTTCCTGCTGAGATGGAGCACCTGAATCCCTTTACGGCTCCCGATGCATACAGCTCCACGATCAATGCCCTGATTTTCGATAACCTCCTTGATGTGGACAACGAAACCATCGAACTGCAACCCCATGTCGCTGAATCATGGGAAGTCTCGGAGGACAAACTGACCTATACGTTCCACCTACGGGACGATGTCACCTTTTCCGACGGCGAACCATTGACGGCCCACGACGTGAAATTCAGCTTCGACACCATCAAGGATCCGACCACCGACGCGCCCAATCTGCGCAACTACTTCCAGGACTTCCTCGAATGTGAAGTACTGGACGACCACACGGTCCAGTTCACGGCAGAGCGACCCTATTTCCGCCACGAGTTTGTGCTCGGTTCGTTGACCATAATCCCGAAGCACATCTATGGCGAAGGCGATTTCAATACCCATCCCAATAATCGCAACCCCATTGGCTCCGGGCCCTATGTACTTGAACAATGGGACACGGGCCAACGGGTTATTTTGGCGCGCAACGAGAACTACTGGAACGAAAAACCCCATATTCTCCGTCGGATCTACATGATCATCACCAATGAAACCGCCGCTCTTCAGGTATTGAGCCGCGGCGAGATGGATACAATGGGCCTCACGCCCGAACAATGGGTGGGCCGCGCCTCACGTCCTGAATTCGAAGCCCGCTTTAACAAGTTCGAGTTCTATCGGCCCTCGTACAATTACATTGGATGGAACATGCGACGCCCCTTGTTTGAGGATCGGCGGGTTCGACGGGCGATGACCATGCTGTTGGATCGAGAAGAGATACGCGATGTCATATACCACGGTCTCGCCCAGATCACCTCAGGCAGTTTTTTCCCCGACGAACCCGAGTATAACCAGGACATTCAGCCTTGGCCTTTCGATCCCGAACAAGCCGAAGCATTGCTGGACGAAGCCGGCTGGACGGGCCGCACCGGCGATGGCATTCGGACCAATGAAAACGGTCAAAACTTCGACTTCGAATTGCTCATCGTGAATGACAGCGTAACGGCTGAGCAGATCGCCACGCTTTTCCAGGAGGAACTCCGTCGAGCGGGCGTCCGGATGCGCATCCGTCAGCTCGAATGGGCGACGTTCCTCGAAAGCGTGAAATCCCATCAGTTTGATGCCAGCCTGCTCGGATGGAGTCTATCGCCCTACCCCGACCCCTATCAGCTTTGGCATTCGTCGCAAACCATCGTCAATGGGTCCAATTCGGTCGGTTTTATCCATGAAGAGGCGGATCAGATCATGGAAGACGCCCGACTCGAATTCGACCGCGACAAGCGGGTTGAAATGTA
>PWNM01000450.1 GCA_003557825.1 Candidatus Hydrogenedentota bacterium
AAACCGTTTCATGCCACGGAACTGCGGGCACGGGTGCAGGCGGGGGTGCGGATCTGCGAGCTTCAGCGGGAACTGGTCGAGGCCCGCGACAAGCTGCATGAACAGGCCACCCGCGATGATTTGACCAAGGCATACAACCGAAAAACCATTATCGAGATGCTCGACCGGGAACTGGCCCGTGGAATTCGGACGGGCGCATCGGTTACCGTGCTCATGATCGACCTCGACCATTTTAAGAATGTGAACGATACCTATGGCCACCAGGCGGGCGATGCCGTGTTACGTGAAACGGCCGACCGTATCCGAGGGGTTACCCGCCCCTACGACGGATTCGGCCGGTTGGGAGGCGAGGAGTTTCTTTGCATTGCGCCCAACAATGGCGAGTCCGATGGATTGACTTTGGCGGAACGGCTGTGTGATGCATTGCGCAGCGCTCCGGTTGCATGGGAAGAAACCGCCATATCCATAACGGCGAGCATCGGCGTGGCCGTCTCCGGCGATGATGCCGAAGAAACCAGCCAAAACCTTATACGCAAGGCCGACGAAGCCCTGTACCGCGCAAAAACCGAAGGACGCGACCGCGTACGATCGGCCGATGTAACGTCATTACAACCCGGAAAGTGAACGAGTGAGTATTCTTATCGCAGAAGATGATGCCGTCTCGCGGCGTGTTCTTGAACGCATGCTGACCAACTGGGGCTATGCAGTCGAGTCTGCGTCCGATGGTGAGATTGCATGGGAACAGATTCGCGCAAACGGCCCCTTTTCAATGATAGTACTGGACTGGATGATGCCCGGCATGAGCGGCGTCGAACTCTGCCGTCGGGTGCGCGACGAGCCGCTTTCCATCCAGCCCCATATTATCCTCGTCACCAGCAAAAGCCAGGATGAAGACATCATCGCAGGACTCGACGCCGGGGCCAACGACTACGTGACCAAACCGTTCCAACAAGCCGAGTTGCGCGCCCGGGTGCGGGCGGGACTGCGAATCATTGAGCTGCAAATGTCCCTTGCCCAGCGGGTGGCTGAGCTCGAAGAGGCCCTCGCTCATGTAAAGACCCTGCAGGGCATCCTCCCCATTTGTATGTATTGCCACAAAATCCGAACGGATGACGAGAGCTGGCAGCGCATCGAGCAATATATCAGCGCCCATTCCGAAGCCACATTTAGCCATTCGCTGTGCCCGGAATGCCTGGCGGAACATTATCCCGAAGTGGCTAACCAGGGCGATACGAACAAGATGGATCCACAAGATTAGCGTTCCCGTCTCAATCCGATTTGACCCACGCCTCCATTTCGTATTACAACATAACAATGGGGAGTCGGCATTACAGACGGCTGGCGTAGGGCATATATAGATGAACAACCTTCCAATTCGAGTGTTATTGGTCGCACCTGACGAGTCGCGCATGCGGGAAGCCCATGGTCTGTTGACCGATGGAGAGCCGGGTACGTTTGATCTGATCGGCTGCGATACGCTCGATGAGACCCTCGAATGCCTCTCCACAGGGGCCATTGATGTCATGGTGCTTCTGGGGCTCTCCGGGTATGAACTGCTTGATCTATGCAGACGATTCGAGACTAAGGCATCGAATGTGCCGGTGTTCCTATGGATTGACGCCAGCGACGAACCCATGGCCGAAGAGGCCTTTGCCCGAGGAGTGGTCGACATCTTCTATCGGGGTGAGGATTCCCCGCGCCGGTTTGCCCGGGCCATTCGGTATGCCGTGTGGCGCGACCAACACCTGCAACAGCAACGCCACCTCGTGCTGCGCGCCAAAACCGTAATCGATCACTTGCCCGAACTGATTGTATTCAAAGACAACGACGGGCGCTATCTCATGGTCAACCACGCGTTCGAGCGTTTTGTGCAACGCGAGTCAAGCGAGATTCTTGGAAAGCGAGACGCAGACCTTTTCGACAAGTGGATCGCCGAAAATCATGCTCGTAGCGATCGGTTGGCTATCGACCGTAAGGGGCTGGTTCGCATTAATCAGGCCTATCCCAAGTCGGATGGTTCGATGCGGCACTTCGAGATTACGAAGGTCTACATGCCCAATCCGGACGGCCGGGGCGTGGCCCTGGTCAGCGTGAGCCAAGAGGTGACCGAACGGAAACGCATCGAAGAGGCCTTCGGCCGGGAGCGGGCATTGCTGCGTACGCTCATCGACACGTTGCCCGCAGCGGTCTACATTAAGGATACGGATCATCGGTTTATCCTGACGAATGCCGTCACGGCCGAGTATGTCGGTGCTTCTGATAGGGAGCGCCTGATCGGCAAAACCGATTTCGATGTGCTACCTCGCGGGCGAGCGGAGGAGCACCGACGACGGGAGGCTGAGTTACTGGCGGGCCGGGAAAAGCTACTTCATTACACGCTTTCCCGTCCTGATGAAGCTGGTGGTTGGCGGTATTTCCACATTATCAAGGCTCCCTTCTTCGACAGCGCGGGAAACATCCAGGGTTTGGTTGGTTTTTCGCTTGATATCACCGAGCAAAAACGGGCGGAGCAGGCCTTGGCGGAAAGCCAGGAGCAGCTTCAGTTCGCCGTCGAAGGATCCGAAGGGGGCATTTGGGAGATGCGGTTCCACCCCGAGGACCCCGTTGGCTCCGAACCCTATCATGTGTATGTCTCTCCCCGGATGAAAGCATTCCTGGGCTTTGATGATGACGAATATCCAGATTCCATGAAATCGTTCTTCAACCGTATCCTTCCAGAGGACGCCGCCCGGATCAAACAAGCGGCCGAAGACTATATCGCAGGACGGATCGAACGGTACGATGTGGAATACCGAATCCGCCATCGCGATGGCAGCATCCGTTGGATCCACAGTACGGGGAAAGTGGACCGCGATGACCAAGGGCGCCGAACGCGGTGGATTGGCATTGATTGGGACATTACCGACCGAAAACTGGCCGAGCAGGCGTTGATGGAGAGCCAGGAACAGCTGGAGTTCGCCATTAAAGGTTCTGAAGGCGGCGTTTGGGAGTTGCGTTTTTCGGGTGACGATCCGCCGGGATCTGAGCCCCGCTCCCTTTATTTCTCTCCTCGCATGTGCGCTTTTCTGGGATGTGACGAGAACAATCCTCCAGGTTCCCTTCGTGACTTTTATTCCCGCATATTTTCCGAAGACGTCGCACGAATACAGCAGGCTGCTGCAAATTATATTGCTAGGCGAACCGACCGTTATGATATAGAATATCGAGTTCGCCATAGCGATGAGAGCATCCACTGGATCCACAGTACAGGCCGTGCTACGAGGGACGAAAAAGGGCGGCGGCTCCGTTGGATCGGCATTGCATGGGATATAACGGAGCGCCGAAAGGCTGAAGAGGCGCTGGCCCATAGCGAATGGGAATACCGAATGATGGTCGATAGCGTCCCTGGGGCCATCTACCGGTGTACGTCCGGCGCCGAATACACCATGCTCTTTATCAGTGACGCCATCGAGGAAATTACCGGATATCCGCCTTCTGATTTTATCAACAATGCCGTCCGGACCTATGACAGCCTTATTCATGATGAGGACCGCCAACGTGTTTTTGCGACCATCAAACAATCGCTTTATGTCGGGGAGCCCTTCGTCATTGAGTATCGGGTTATCCATCGGGATGGCCAGATCCACTGGGTGTACGAACGGGGTTTGGGTTATTACAAAGTGGACGGCAATGTGGAATGGCTCATTGGCTGCATCGTCGATATCACCGAACGGAAACGCATCGAAGAGGAGCGTCGGGCCTATGATGTCCAGGTGCAACATGGACAGAAGCTCGAGAGCCTCGGCGTCCTTGCCGGCGGCATTGCCCATGACTTCAATAACTTGCTTATGACCATCCTGGGCAATGCGGACCTCGCCATGTTGGATCTTCCGCCGACTTCGCCCGTCCGGGGACACATCGAACAAATCGAGCTGGCCTCGCGCCATGCCGCGGAATTATGTCGGCAGATGCTCGCCTATGCCGGCCGCGGCGAGTTCCAGGTGCAGCGGGTTCAGCTGTCTGAGCTTGTCGAGGAAATGACCTACATGCTCGAGGTTTCCATCTCGAAACAAGCGGTGCTCAAATATGCGCTGAGATCTTCCCTGCCCCCTATCATGGCCGATGTTACCCAACTTCGCCAGGTTGTGATGAACTTGATCGTCAATGCATCCGAGGCCATCGGCGATAAGAGCGGCGTGATTCATGTCACCACCGGGGCTATGGAATGCGACACGACCTATCTGCGCGAAACCTCACTCGACCCCAGTCTTGAAGCCGGGACCTATGTCTACCTCGAGGTATCGGACAACGGCTGCGGTATGGACAGCGAAACCAAACGGCGCTTGTTCGAGCCGTTCTTCTCGACCAAGTTTATCGGGCGGGGACTGGGCATGGCGGCTGTGCTGGGCATCATCCGAGGGCACAACGGCGCGATCAAAATCTACAGCGAGCTGGGTAAGGGGTCTACCTTTAAAGTGCTCCTTCCCGTTGCCACCGAACGGATTGAAGCCCCTGAATCTGCTCCGGTTTTTGAGACGGACTGGCACGGCGACGGGACGATTCTGCTGGTGGACGATGAGGACGCCGTACGGACCGTTGGCAAGCTCATGCTCGAACGGATCGGCTTCACCGTACTCACCGCCGAGAACGGTCGGGAAGCAGTCGATTGTTATAACGAGAACAAGGATGCGATTCGCTGCGTATTGCTTGATTTGACCATGCCCCATATGGATGGCGGAGAGGCGTTCCGCGAGCTACGTCGCATTCGGAACGATGTGCAGGTCATCCTGAGTAGCGGGTACAGCGAACAGGATGTATCGCAACAATTTGCAGGCAAAGGTATTGCGGCCTTCATTCAGAAGCCGTACCACTCCCAGACGCTCATCGAAGTCCTGCAAAACGTCCTGTCGAGACCGGATAACGGGAGCGAGGAAATTCCCACGGAATGATGGCCGACGATGCCCCGTCCATGGACGCAACGGATTCCGATGCCCTACGCCGCGAACTGGCCGCGGTGATTCCATGCTACAACGCCGGTGATCGCGTGCATCCGGTGGTGGATAGGGTCTGCAAGGAACTGGATCATGTGGTGGTTGTGGACGACGGGAGCACCGATGGGGCCCCGCAACGACTCGACACGGACCCAATCCGGCTGATTACGTTTGCCCAGAACCGGGGCAAAGGGCATGCCCTGTTAGCCGGCTTCGCGGCCGCCATCGAGGAGCCCAAAGTTACCGGCGTTGCCGTGCTTGACGCCGATGGACAGCACGATCCCCGAACCCTGCCGGAACTGTACCGGGCCTTTCGAACGGAGCAGGCGGATCTGGTTATCGGCACGCGCCGCATCGACCCGGCGCACATGCCATGGAAGAGCCGGTTTGGCAATTCGTTGACCGTGGCCATCACAGCGGCGCTCCTGGGGCGGCGCATCGACGATACCCAATCCGGCTATCGCATCCATTCGCGACGGTTTATCGAGGCCATCCTGGCGAGCGTCACGGGCGGGCGGTACGAAACCGAAATGGAGATCCTGGTCAAGGCCATACGAGAAGGGTATCGGATTGTGTCCGTGCCGATCGCCACGATATATGAACCGGGTAACCGATCCTCCCACTTTCATGCTCTGCGCGATTCGTTCTTGGTCTACAAACGATTGTTCAGCGCCGCGTTCCGCGGTTCCGCCTCGAAGTAGGGCCTTCTTCTTCAATCGGAGGAGGCAGCGGCCCAACTACCGCCGACGGTAATCCTTCCATGCGGGGCTCCGCCACGGGGATATCGGGCGTCACCTCGGCGATGTGCAACAGCATGGGGCGTAACGGAGATAAATGGGTCGGGAAGGTGACTTCCTGATCCTGTATGAGATCCCGGCCGCTGGTGGCCCCTCCATAGAGATGAATAAAGACCGGTTCGTGCCGGATGTTGACCATATACAGATAGGCCTCGCCATCAATCCAGACCGACCGGCTAATCACCCCTTCGAGCGGGTAGTCATGGCGGTTGACCGGACGCGGCCGATTGTCGAAACGGCCGATATCGTAGGTTGCATCCACAGCATGGAGGTAGTTTCGGGGCATGTCTTCGCCCCGAAGCATAATGGTCTGGGGCGTTCGCGTCAGCATATGCCGACGGGAAATGCCCCGTTCATCATAAAGAATCGGCCGGCCCCATCGGATGACCTTGCCGCCGGCATCGATGTACTCCTCGATGGCGTCGAAGGCCTCATCGGAGACGCTCAGCATATGGGGCAACACCAGGACAGGCACCTCGGCAAGCTTGCCGGCTACACACTGGGTCTCCGATATGAACTGCACATTCCAGCCAAAAAACGACGCGCCCTCGTAGGCATTGACCGCCGATGAAAGATAGGGAGAGCCGTCGTCGAGGATCTTGGATGGCATGCTCCACAGGATAGCCACATCGGTCGGGGCATTTTGAAAGGCGTGGACAATCTCGCTCAAGCGGTTAAGGTCGAAACGCGCCGTTCCCGCCGCCTCGATAACTTCGGGCATGGAGAACACGCCGCCCGCTTCGGTTGGAAAAAGCAGGTCATCGATAGCGATGGCATCGGCTCCGTTGATGGCCGCTTGCCATAGGAGGGTGTAGGCTTGGGCAAAGCGGTCTTTGGCATGGGGGGCCGGATCGACCGATAGGCCCATGGCGGCGCTGACTTTGGGTGCATCGGGAACGATGGAATTCAGGAGCGCGTAGTAGATTGCGGGAGACGGATGGCCCACGGCATAGACGGGATGATGGTGGCTGGCCATGGTCGCGGCGCCCGCTATGGGAAACAGGGGGAGCAATGCTTCGCGGTCCACGCCCCAGATGGATTCGGCCGACTCGAAGACGTCGTTGGCCAAGCCGACCTGGAACAGCGCCTCGGGCAAGGTTTCTTCGACGGCGTCTCGAATGCGTTGCATGAAAGCGGTACCCAATCGTTGATGGAACCGTTGCCAATCGTATTGGTAGGCCGCGCGCAAGGTGTATGAGTCCACAAAATCGGGGGAATCGACATCGTAGTCCCAAAACGGCCGGATGTCGTTCATGGAGAGCAGCCGCGACCGCCATATATTGTTCAGGTCATCGCGTGAATCGAACAGGGCCGCCATGTGCTGGATGAAGGACTCCCGGATGTCCGGGCCTTCAAAGCGGAAACGGGGAGCGGTGGCCAGTTCGACGGGGCCCAGCATCGAGCGTGTGGCCAACCGAGGTCCCACGGTTTCGATGTGGCGCTTGACGGCATCGAGCGCTTCCGAACGGCCGTAATCGGCGCTGATGGGCATCAAACGGTCGAGGCCCAGCATGGGCATGATGAGGACGTTATGCTCGGAGGCGGCCTCGAACAAGGCATCGAGTCGCGGTTCCGCAAAGGCATCGCCCCGTCCCGGTCCAAAATCCACCACGGCCAGGTTCATGCCGTAGCGTTTCAGATGGGAAATATCTTCGGGATCTTCGATACGCGCGCCGATCAGAAAGACCGGCCGGTTTTCGGCGGTCAACGCCGCGCCCTCCGCGGCAAGGGCATCCAGTCGCGGGTCGGGGATGGGCTGCCGTCGCCATGTGGTGGCTCCACCGAACGTGAGGTCGGCCCGGATGCGGTGGCATGTCTCGGTGATGTACTGGGTCACGGCGTCGGCCCAGCGCCAGTCGCCCGTGACGATTGCTTCCTCTACGTCGCGCAGGAAGTCCTCGGCGATGGTCATACGCAATGCCGCATAGGGCGGGACCGGACCGCGTTGGGCGATAGCGTCAAAATGGTCGCGAAGGGCCGTTGTTTCCGCCGCCGCCTCGGCGAAGGCCTCGCGCAGGAGATGCTCATCAAAGTGGCGAACGATGAACTCCTTGGCTACCAGCCGCCCTTCGATCAGGCGGAAAGCCTCGATACGGGCCGTGTAGGTTCCGGGCGGTAGGGTGTCCGGCGTCCAGGAAAACCGGGCGGGGTTCGAGCCGGGCTCGAGATCGAGGTGCAGTTCGCCGCGATGTACCAATTC
>PWNM01000505.1 GCA_003557825.1 Candidatus Hydrogenedentota bacterium
CCTTTGTCCCGGACAAAGTCCAGGCCCTGCGCGAGACCTATCGGGTGCTGAAGCCGGGCGGCGTGGCGTTCATCGGCCACGGCGGTTTTGGGCGTCTCATCGATCCGGAGGATCGCGAGCGACTCGTCGAGTGGCGTATGGCCTGGGACACGGGCGAACGGGAACGGCCCGAAGGCTGGGATGGCCCGAAGGAAGGTCTGCTCGATTTGGCCGAGGAGGCCGGTATTTCCGAGTATCGCCTCATTACCGAACCCGACGTGGGCTGGTGGCTGGAGATTCGGAAATAGGCAGATGCAACACATTACAACGTAAGTAGAGGTACCCCAATGCGACATCATAGACCCGCCAAAGGCTTCACCCTTATCGAATTGCTTGTGGTGATTGCCATCATCGCGATCCTGGCGGCGATCCTGCTGCCGGCCTTGGCCCGGGCCCGGGAAGCGGCCAACCGTGCGGCCTGTGCGAACAACCTGCGACAGATGAGTCTGGCCTTTAAAATGTATGCCAATGAAACGCGCCGGCAGATGTTTCCGCCTCGAATGATCTATACCGTCTTTGGGCAGCTATCGGACACGATGATTTTCAACGGGCCGTCCATCTATCCCGACTATCTCGCCGATCTCGAAGTGGTTTGGTGTCCCTCGCACCCATCGACACCGTTGCAGCGGTACGATGTCGGCATTCGTCGAGCGGGCATTCCCACCGGCAATGAAAACGGAATCATCGAGCCCGAGGAGCTCCTCAAATCGCCCTTTAACTACACGGGATGGCTCATTCTTGAACCCGAGAATGTTATGGGCGCCAAAGCCGGCACCGAAGGCAGCGGCCCCGGCGGACGTTTTGATGACCCCGATTTCGACGATACCCCCTTCCGTGAACTCCAACAAGCGAATGTGGCGAGCTGGGGTGCGGCGTCGGATATGGACTTCACCTTTTCGCCACGGTTTCATGGGACCCAGGTCGGCGGCGGCAACACGTTGTACCGGCTGCGCGAAGGGATCGAGCGGTTTCTGATCACCGACATCAACAACCCCGCCGCCGGTGCGACCAGCCAGAGCACGATACCCATCATGTGGGATCACCTGACGCCCCAGGTGCGCGGTTCGACCCATCTCAGCGGCATCAACATCCTGTATATGGACGGCCACGTGTCGTTCTCCCACTATCCTGACGAGTCGCCCTGGGTCGTCACCATCGACGGTCCGCGGATCATGGGACGTTATGATCGAGGTTTTGGGGGTTAGTCCGACGGCACACGGCTATTTGCCTATCCGTTGCCGATTGACTATTGAAGCAAATCGGCATACGATGATGGCAGATAAGCCATTCGGATTGTACGGAAAGGGTCCGCTATGCGAGACATATCCCGGCGTCAGTTCTTCGTGGGGACGACGACCGTCGCCACAGGATTGGCCTTCGCAACGACCAGTCAAGGGCATAAAATGAGCATAACGGCTGCGGCGCGTGATCGGTTGATCGATACGCGAGATAGCGTATCCCTCGAACGGGCACAACTCATTACCGAAGGGTATCGACGCTATGCCGATGAACCGGTCGTTGTGCGCCGGGCATTGTCGTTTGCATATCTGCTCGACCATATGACCCTCGACCTGGAATCCAATCCCATCTTTGCCGGAAACACGGCCGAGCAGCCTCGGGCATGGGCCCTGCTGCCGGAACATAGTTTTCAGATCCCCGCCCAGGCCCCTCTCGAACATGACTGGCTCCAGGGATATAGTCTTGAAAGGCACATTCCCGAAGACATCCGATCATACTGGGTGGACCGCTCATTCGGAACCGAGGCCGGTATCGGGCATCTTGCCGTTGGTCTGAACATCGTGGTCCATCGGGGCCTGGCGGCGCTGGTGGCCGACGCACGGGCTCAGGCCGATACCGGCGATGAAGCCGTCCGGCAAAACCGCCGCGCTTTTGCCATTGCCTGCGAAGGCGTCATCCGTTGGGCGGAACGCTATCGCAACGAAGCAAGCCGCTTGGCCCAACAGACCGATGACCCGGAACTGCGTCGCGTATTGCTTCGCATGGCCGAGGCGCTCGAACACGTTCCCGCCAGACCCGCTCGAAACCTTTATGAAGGACTACAGGCGATCCTCTTGGTCCACTTGGCAACGGCGCTGGAAGGCCATGGTTATTCCATTTCGATTGGCCTGCCCGATCGGGTGCTTGCTCCCTTTGCCAACGAGTCGGATCACCAGACCGAATTGATTGCGGCCTTCATGCTCAAGATGGCAGCGAACTCGGTATGGGGCAGTTTTTCCAAAACTCAGGCCATCACCATCGGTGGCGTGGATGGCGAAGGTCGCGACCAGTGTAATGCGTTGACGCTGGCTTTCCTCGATGCCTGCGATGCGCTGCGCTTGCCCGATCCCCATCTATTTCTCCGATGGCATGCCAACATAGCCTCCTCGGTTAAGGAGAGGGCCATCGACATGCTCGCCCGGGGCGTAACTCAGCCCCTTTTGGTGGGCGATGAGGAAACGGCACACGGCCTGATCGAAGCGGGCATTGCGCCGGAGGATGCCTGGAACTACTGCGTCATCGGCTGCAACGAGATCGGTATTCCGGGGAAGCTGTACCGCTCGGCTACAGGGCCGTCATTGAACTTTGCCGAGCAGTTGGCGGCCGTTTTGCAAAACGGCGCATTGAAATCCGCGGATGATATGCCCGCCCTATTGGGGTCATATGAGTCCCGGTTGACCGAACAGCTCCGGCAGGCCTTCCGTTGGGAAGATGATTGGTGGGAGGCAATGGCGGAGCAGGTTCCCACGCCGTTTACTTCGGCGGTGATGCACGGGGCTATCGAACGAGGCCGGGATATGCATACCGCCGGGGTTTACCCACATGGGTGCCTCTTTGAAAGGGGATTCAGCAATGCCGTTAACGGATTGATCGCCATTGAGCATCTGGTCTTCCGGGAGCAGCGACACGAGCTTGCGGCCCTTGCCGGGGCTTTGAATGACGATTTTGCCGATGAAGCGTTGCGGAGCGCCATTGCTCGTTGTCCGAAGTGGGGGAACGACGACCCTGAGGCGGACCGATGGGCCCGGGACCTTTTGGAACTCCGTACCCGGGTGGTGGAGAAGCTTACCGCCGAGTCCAACCGTCCACGGGTTTGTTGTCATGTGGTCCGGAGCCTGCATTGGCTCGATGGATTGCAGCATGGCGCGACGCCTGATGGCCGCAGACGAGGCGAGTCCTATGCAGCCTGTATCGGCCCCGAGCCACGGCATGCCCAAAAGGGTCCCACGGCGATCCTCAACAGCGTGCGCCATCTAGAACCCCGACGGTTTTATCGCGGCGGGTATAACCTGAACCTGACCTTCCCTCCGGACTGCCAAACGGGGTTGGGTAATACCGCCCTCGCAGCGCTTACCGAGACGTTCTTCGCCAACGGGGGACAGGAACTGCAGATCAGTGTGCTAGATCCGGCCATCTTGCGGGAAGCCATGGACCATCCCGAGCGGCATCCCCATGTGTTGGTCCGAATCGCCGGGTTCACCGCCCGCTTTGCCACATTATCCCGCATGCAGCAGGAAGCCCTGGTGCAGCGAGCCGAGGACGCTTCACGGGTTGCCTGATGGCGTAAATGTCCGTCGCCCCAAAGCGGGTATGTAAGCTTGTTCCTTACATTCCGTTATCTTCCGTAAACGGGCTCCGTCCATAGTGTCCGTCAAGGACCGATTCTATGTGTTCGAGATCGGCGGCGATGGTGTCTCGCGCGGCGCGAAACCGGTCGGGGAACGCCGCATCGAGTCGGTCGAGGACATCGGCGACATGGGTCGCATAGAGCCGGGCCACATGGGCCTGATGGGGGCCTTCGAGAAAGGCATGGAACTGCGTTCGCACGGGGTTGAACCCCGGCCCTTTGTCGTGGATTAACATGCCCGGATAGAGCATAACCAGATCGTGTAGCACCTGCTGCTGCTCGCGGGTTTCGCCCAGGCGCCGAATGGCCTGTCCAATCGAGCGAGCGGGGTCGTAAGCACGGGGGTTGTATGCGTAGTCCGCGCAGGTGAGAAGCGGTATCCGTCCGATCTCGTGTTGCGTATACATGGGGTTGGCCATATAGCCATAACAGACTTCATTGAGATCCGCTTCACGACCGGTGAGCGGTCCAAGGTGCAATGTAGGCGCACTATCGTTGACGGGGTAGTTGTCCCAAATAACGATGCGATGGGGAAGCCGTCGGCGGTAGGCCTCGGCGGCGGCCCGAGTTATCACCGGCGTGACCACGGCGTCGCCGGTCCAGAAGACGAATATTTCGGGATCGAGGGTGGCCGCCAGGGCGTCGAGATAGACCTGGGATTCCGGAGTATCGGCGGTTCCCCAATAATAGGTCGGACAGAAGATCAGGTTGGCATCGGGGTCATGGGAGCGGAGCCGTTCAAACAGGGCATTGGCGGCCCGGGCCTGACCTTCGGCATCGATCCCCTCGTGAATATCGTCGAAGGCGAGGCTGAACCAGCGCATGCCCCGTTCCTGAAACCAGGCATAATGCTCCCATAGGATCTCGAAGTCCTCGGGGTCGTCATAGTCGTAGATCCGCGAGGCCATGAGATTGGGATTCATGCTCAGGCAAAGGTCGATGCCGTGCGCTTGGCTTTTTTGCAGCACCGCTTCGTAAGCCGCCTGTTTCTCCTCGGACATGGGCTCCCACCAACGATTCAGCTCGGGATGTCCCCACGGGAGGTTTTCGATATCGAACATGGAACCGTAGCAGATCATCAGGAAGTTCATTTTATATTCGGCCAGAAAGGGGATCTCGGAGAGATACTGCTCGGGTGTCCACAGCCATCCCTTTGTGCCGCGCAGGGCAAAGCCGGGTTCCTTGCCGGCGGGTAAGGGTTCCGGTACAGCCGCCGTTTTGGCCGGGATGCGAATATGAAAATCGGCCTCAAGGGGGATCTTGTCCGGGTCCGTATCCTCGCCTCCGATGGCCACTGCCGCGACCATGAACCACGGCGGCATGCCGGCGGTTCCCGACTCGGCCAGATTGTGGATGCGCAGCCGATTCACCCCGGCCTCCCGGGCTTCGTTGGGTAAGAGGAAACGATGCCAGGTGAACGCCGCATTCGAATGCGGCGCGGGGCCTTCGAGTATCACGATATCATTGACGGCAATCCGTATCGGACATGGCTGCGGACTATCGTCGTCTCGTCCCAGCACATAGAGATAAAGCGGTCCTTCGGTTGTGGGCAGGTTGAACTCGGTCTCCATGACCGACAGCGGTCCGGTCGGGATCGCGTAGATATAATTCACCTGACCTTGACCGAAATGGACCGAGCCGAATCGGTTGGCTGCGCCGCCTTCCAGATCGGTTCCGCGCAGACGAGTCAATGGATACTCGGCGGAGTGCGCCGTCCATGCGCCCCCAAGCAACGCCAGCATGATTCCCATGATGTGTTTCATTGGATTTTCCCTCCTCGATTTGCTGTAGCCTAGCCGGTACGCCTGTATCGTATCAAGAAATGGATCTAAGCCCGGCCTTTGTCGCAGAATGACACCAGTTTGTTGTAGATATTGGGAGTTTTGGCGCCATGATACACTTTGGTCTAGGCGGCGATGACCGCGACCTCATCTTGAACCACGCATTGCACCTCGACGATGCCCTCGCCGCGCAGCTTCGGTATGGGATACGCCAAGGGGATAAAATTCTCTATCAGTTTTCACCCGAGGCGTTTGATAGGCTCCGGCTGATCATCTACCAAAGCTCTCGCGAA
This sequence comes from Candidatus Hydrogenedentota bacterium, assembly GCA_003557825.1. Classification (GTDB taxonomy): domain Bacteria; phylum Hydrogenedentota; class Hydrogenedentia; order Hydrogenedentales; family SLHB01; genus PWNM01. The sequence continues at coordinate 5,739 of PWNM01000505.1, forward strand.
TCGTCTAACCTATATATGCGCGAAGCGTTCACCGAACTTCTTCGATATCTGGACTATAGCGGAGGTATGGATGCTCCGGATGCGCACGAGGCGCCTCGAAACCAGAGGAACGAGTTCATCGACGAACTACGTGAAGCTCTGGGGGAGCGGGAGTTTGCCAATCTTGATGAAGCCGAAGCCTTCGCCAAGGAGTACGCCGATCGGTTCAATAATACGCCGAGTGAGCGGCTCCGGGGATGTACGCCCCATCAGACCCGTTCCCTAATCACCTATGAATGGGACAGGCCGAATGCGCCGATCCTGTTGAACAAAGACATTCCGGAGTCCCATTTAGAAGACGTGATGTACTTCCAAAACACCAAGATACTGCTCACCATGTTGCGCGACGAGAAGGGCGCCAAGATTACCAGCGCCGGCAATTTGAACCGTGCCTTCGCCCATCGGGTCGGGGAGCGTTGCATGGATCAGAGTGATATTCCTTGGGACCTTCGCCAGTACCGACCCAACTGGAATGAGCAGGACTATATGCCTCTTCATATCCCGCGAGTGATTTGCGGGCTGGCGCGTTTGATACGCAAGTCCAAAGGCAAATTCTATATTACCAAAAAGGGCGAAAAGCTATTGGAACCGGAGGCTGCAGGAGAGTTGTATGCCCGGCTCTTTCTTACCTACTATCGGAGGTTTGACATGGCCTATGCCGATCTCGACATGGAGGCGCCGGGGATACAGCATACCTTTGGGTATACGCTCTTCATGATCCGCCGGCTGGCCGCGGACTGGACCTTGGCCGGGGAGTTGGCCGAGTCAGTGGTATTTCCTGCAGTCGAATATGAGCTTCCTCTGTCTACCCCTTATTCAGGAAACAGAGCGTTTTGGTTTGTCTGTCTCCGGATTTTCGGGCCATTGATGCACTTTGGCTTGCTGGAAAGCGAAAGCGAAGATGGCCTGCGTTTCAAAGATAAAGAGAACACTCCGGTTCGCATTACCCCCTTGTTCGACAAGCTCATCCAGTTCAATGTGTGATAGCAGGGATCATTGAGGAGAATAGCATCATGTACATCGGACGCATGCTCCTTATCGCCGTCCTGGTGATGGGAACCCAATCCATGGCACGGGCTCATTTTACCACCCAAACCCACGAGTTGCCCGAGATGCTCGAGGAGGGGCTACTCGAGTTGCTACCGCTGGACTCGATCCAGATCGCGAGCGTCTCCCCCGATCTGGATCCCCGTTTCCCGCCCGAGCTACTCGCCATACTGCGGCAGACCGGCGTTCGATTCGGTTATTTCGATGTCGTTAACCGCGATGGTGGGAAAGAAGGCGGCGAGTATTATCAGGCCTTTGCCGATCGATACGATGGTAACTTGTATCAGATGACCGATGAGGGGACGCCCACGGGATTGGCCGATGGGTATTATTTCTATGGCACGCTGCCGGGCGAAGAACGCCTGGAATGGCTGCTGCCCCGGGCGCTGGATGCAGCGGAGCGAGGCTGTTCGTTTGTCAGCTTCGAAGAACCGGAATGGTGGCCAGGGTCGGGCTACAATCCCCGGTTCAAAGCGCGCTTCGAAGAACGGTTTGGCTATCCCCACGATTGGGAATCGGATGAGGCCGCCACGCCAAGACAACGATTGGACATGGAACGGCTCAAAGAGGAATGGTTGGGCGAGCTGTACTCGAACCTGGCGGCCGGACTCAAGGCAGAATTCCCCGAGGTGGCTTTCGTCGTACCCATGCACGAGATCAACCATTACCAAAACCACCCCGTGACTTCGGTGTTTCAGTCGGTCCTTACTGATCCCAATATCGACATCATCCAAAGCCAGACGTGGGATCCCGGGCTCTATTTCGCGCGCAACAAACATGCCGGCGGCTATATGGGGCTGGCGTATTGGGCCTCCAATGCGCGTATTCGCGACAATGTGACCCTCTGGCTTGCCACCGACGCCCTCGCCGATTTCGCCGAAGAGGATCATCGAATCCGTTACCGGACGGCCTTTCGTGCGGCCACATACAGCGCCCTTGCCTTGGGGTTCCAGGGCCTCGGCGTGGTATGGCCCGAGCGCATGATCCCCACCATCGAACGCTGGGAGGTCGAGGACTACTGGAAAGAGATCCGCAGCTATGGAACCATCTTTTCCGAGGAATATGCCTTCGCCCAGTCGGAGCTTACCCACTACCCCGACGTGGCCTTC
>PWNM01000151.1 GCA_003557825.1 Candidatus Hydrogenedentota bacterium
GTCATCGTTTGTTGGCGGTTGTGTGTTCAGCATACCAGGGCGGAGGCGGGGCGATATCGTGGGGTTCACTAGGCAAGGGCAGGGTGATCAACACCTGGCATCCGCGCCCTTCGACGCTGGTGAGTTCAACGGTCCCCCCGTGTTCTTCGATGATTCCACGTGTGATTGAAAGGCCCAAGCCGGTACCGGTGGGCTTGGTCGTGAAATAGGCGTCAAAGGCGTGTTCCGCAGTATCGGGATCCATGCCAGGGCCGTCGTCCCGCACTTCGATCTCGCAGGTAATGTCGGTTAGGCGAGTAAACACCCGAACGCGTCCCCCTTCCGGGCACGCCTCCATGGCGTTTATAATGACGTTCAGCACGGCCCGCGTACATTGTTTGGAATCCAGCATCAACCGGGTCTCGCCGGCGCGTAATTCACTTACGAGGCGAACCCCCCGTCGCTCGGCATCTTTGGCCACCAAATGCAGGCATTCCTCGACCAGGCTATCGACCCGGGTTAACTCCGGCTGTAGCTCTCGTTCCTTAGCCAGAGAGAGGAATCCTGAGACGATGTCTTCGAGTCGGTTGACCTCCGTTTGGATAGTATGGAGTTGCTCCACCGCCCGATCGGGCGTTTGACCGGTACGAACCATATCGATGGTGTGGCTCGAAATCAGCTTGATGGCGTTCAGGGGATTGCGCAAGTCGTGGGCGACGCCCGCCGCCAGATTGCCAATGGCGGATAATCGTTGGGCCTGCCGCAGCTTGGTCTCCATAACGGCCTTTTCCTTCAACGACTCCACCATCCGGTTGAACGTCTCCTCGAGCGCAAGGACCTCGCCTGTGTTTTTTCCAATATCAACAGGCTTTAGATGCCCCTCGCTGATCTCCGCACAGGTCTCGGACAATTCACTGAGAGGTCGGAGCGTCCGGATGATGAAATAGATCATCAAAGAAAGCGCAACGATAAACAAAACGGTGATGCCGAGTAGATAGCGGTTCTGGAAAGCCCGGATGAGTTCGGACTGGGGCGTTACGCTCACATTTAAAGTTACAAGGATGCGCCGATCGCCATCCTGGATGATAGCCTGAGCGATTTTGGTCAAGCGGCCATCTTCTTCGATCTGCGCCGTGACCGGCATGGGCATGACCTCATCTTCGACTACATCCAGATCGATTCGCATGGCATCGTTATCATAGTAGGATTCAAGGGCATGCAGGTCATCGTCTGCGCTCGTATCCAGTTGAACGCTTATCTCGTCAGCGATCCGGTTGATCTGTTCGCTCATTTCGCGGTTTACTTCGGTAAAATAATGGCTGGTTAGAACATAGACCGATCCAAGCAAACACATGAGCAACACGGCGCAGATCAAGGCGGTTCGGAACACCAGCGTGTTATACCACCGCAGCGGATGATGCCGAGACGAAGATGCCACCCTGCTATCCATCGATTAAGTCGCCTATCGGAACTTCCCTCATGGTTCCGGGGGTTCCTCTCCGTTGAGGACCCGTATGACCGCTCGAATATCGGCCCATACCTTTGCTTTCGCATCCTGTAGCTTATCGGGCTCATTTTTTTGACGCACCAAATACGACGGATGATAGGTAACGCGAACCGGAATATCCTTGTACCAATGCCACTTCCCCCGTAATTGCCCCACCCGGGCTTCGGGCAGTCGCAACAAGCACGACGCAGCAGTCGCCCCCAATGCGCAGATTACTTTCGGACGGATAAGTTCGAGCTGCTGAAACAGGTACGGCTCGCATGCGGCCATTTCATCAGGTTTTGGATTTCGATTTCCCGGCGGACGACACTTTACCACGTTGCAAATATAGACATCTTCGCGTTTGACCTTGATACCACGTTCAATGATACTCGTCAGCATCTGTCCGGCGTCGCCCACAAACGGTATGCCTTGGCGGTCTTCCTCGGCCCCGGGACCCTCGCCGACAAAGACCAATTCAGCACGGGTGTTTCCCGTTCCAAAAACGGTTTGGGTACGGCCCTTGCTCAGTTCGCATTTGGTGCACCCGGCGACTTGCTTGGAAAGGTCGTCAAGCCTGCTGGCCGTGTCACTGGTCTTGATGGCATCAAGTAAAGCGGCTACTTCCTGCGAAACAGCGATCGTATTGCGACGAGGATGCGCATGGCGGCGCACCAGTTCACATACATCATTGATGATGGCTTGAAATTGGTCCATGATGACTCCAAATCGTTTACATGCATATCCATGAACCGGAATGATAGCATGAGGCCATGGCGTCGCCCAATACCGCAATTGTCATCTTTCCGGCGGTGATGCGGGTATATGCTATAGTGATTTTCCGAACCCGATAGACAGGGGCAGCCCAATCCATGACAACCCTTTCCATACTCACCCTGGCGATGCTTGGAGCGAGTCAGGTCTGGACCGAATCAAGCCTGGTGGATGTCTACCCGGACTCCGGTCCAACTCTGGCGGCCGGAGAGGACATTCGACTCTATGCCGCCCGAGGCGAATGGGAATCGTTCCAATTATGCGTTCAGGCGGGACGTAACGGCATGTCAGGCGTCGCGATACAGTCCGAATCCCCCCATGCTACCATCCCGGAGCCGGAGATCCGCCGCGTGGGGTATCTTTCGACGGCCAGTCCGTCGTCGCGGGCCTATCGCAATGAGTCCATGCATCCCGACCCGTTGATCCCCTTTGATGGCGCGAATCTCGAACCCGATGAAACACTGGCCCTATGGGTTACCTATTATATCCCGCCTGAAACGCCCTCCGGAATTCACCGCGGCAAACTGACGGTATCCCAGGATCGTGGCCGGAGTTTCCCTGTCGAGGTTACCATTGAAGTGTTCGATATGACCCTATCCAAGCTGCCGGCGCTGCGTTCCTTGGCGCCCTTGGATCGCGACATGATGCGGGCATTTTATGGCATTGATAGCGATGCGGTCGAGGCTTGGGCACCCTATTACGATGCCTTCGCAGGCAGCCGTCTTTCGCTCTCTTTATGGCACGGGTACGGCTTGGTCCATCTTGATGGCGAGGGCAATGCCAACGCGGCCCGATTCAAAGAGCACCTGAGCTTCGCCATAGACCGGCATGCAATGAATACCATCAATGTGGCGAACGGGGCCTTCGGGCTCGATCCGTTTCCCCCGCCGGCAGCAGACGGCTCGGATCCCTTGCAGCGCTATCTTGAAGACATGGGCGATTGGCTAACGGAACAAGACTGGATCAATCGAGCAGTGATACTCCCCCTAAGTATGCCGCCCCGTGAGTATTGGCCCGCGGCGCGGGGGTTGTATGACCGCATCAAAACGGCCGATTCGCGATTCAAACGTCTGCTCGCGGGGGCTCCTCACCCCTTTTTCGAGCAATATGCGGAGGTATGGGCCGTTCCCCTGCGCCATTATCACCCACAATCGTTGGGCCGCCTGCAGGAAGGCATGTCCCTCTCGACGCCGTTGCCCTATACTGCCCGGTCCATCCAAGCATCGTCATCCGGTTATCTGGATGACATCGACATGTACGCCACGGAACCCGAGGATGCGTACGACGGGTCGTTATTCACTGCATGGTGCTCAGCTTCTCCGCCGACTTCAGAACGGCCCCAATGGTTCGAGCTGCGGTTTGATGATCCCATAGAAACCGACCAGATCAGTATCGATTGGGAACCGGGCTTCGAGGCGGAGGCAATGCGCCTGTCTATCGCTCCCTATGGCACACGAATGACCAGCGCATCGGCGCGCTGGGAACACCGCCTGGCCCGCGGTCCCCATGAACGAAGCCAATCTACCGGCCAACTCCGCACTTCATGGCGATTCGAGGCCATCCGTATCGAGTTCCTACGAAGCCGTCGTGGGGGACCGGTCGCCATTCGTCAACTCGAGTTTGGTCGAGAGCCTGACCCATCCAGTATCGCCGCAATCCCCCCTGTCGAAACCTGGCTATGCCCCCTCGATGGCGATTTTCCAGGCCTGGAAAATCGCCATCGAGGGGGCATAGCCAGGTTTCGACAGGGGGGATTGCGGCGATACTGGATGGGTCAGGCTCTCGACCAAACTCGAGTTGACGAATGGCGACCGGTCCCCCACGACGGCTTCGTAGGAACTCGATACGGATGGCCTCGAATCGCCATGAAGTGCGGAGTTGGCCGGTAGATTGGCTTCGTTCATGGGGACCGCGGGCCAGGCGGTGTTCCCAGCGCGCCGATGCGCTGGTCATTCGTGTGCCATAGGGAGCGATAGACAGGCGCATTGCCTCCGCCTCGAAGCCCGGTTCCCAATCGATACTGATCTGGTCGGTTTCTATGGGATCATCAAACCGCAGCTCGAACCATTGGGGCCGTTCTGAAGTCGGCGGAGAAGCTGAGCACCATGCAGTGAATAACGACCCGTCGTACGCATCCTCGGGTTCCGTGGCGTACATGTCGATGTCATCCAGATAACCGGATGACGATGCTTGGATGGACCGGGCAGTATAGGGCAACGGCGTCGAGAGGGACATGCCTTCCTGCAGGCGGCCCAACGATTGTGGGTGATAATGGCGCAGGGGAACGGCCCATACCTCCGCATATTGCTCGAAAAAGGGGTGAGGAGCCCCCGCGAGCAGACGTTTGAATCGCGAATCGGCCGTTTTGATGCGGTCATACAACCCCCGCGCCGCGGGCCAATACTCACGGGGCGGCATACTTAGGGGGAGTATCACTGCTCGATTGATCCAGTCTTGTTCCGTTAGCCAATCGCCCATGTCTTCAAGATAGCGCTGCAAGGGATCCGAGCCGTCTGCTGCCGGCGGGGGAAACGGATCGAGCCCGAAGGCCCCGTTCGCCACATTGATGGTATTCATTGCATGCCGGTCTATGGCGAAGCTCAGGTGCTCTTTGAATCGGGCCGCGTTGGCATTGCCCTCGCCATCAAGATGGACCAAGCCGTACCCGTGCCATAAAGAGAGCGAAAGACGGCTGCCTGCGAAGGCATCGTAATAGGGTGCCCAAGCCTCGACCGCATCGCTATCAATGCCATAAAATGCCCGCATCATGTCGCGATCCAAGGGCGCCAAGGAACGCAGCGCCGGCAGCTTGGATAGGGTCATATCGAACACTTCAATGGTAACCTCGACAGGGAAACTCCGGCCACGATCCTGGGATACCGTCAGTTTGCCGCGGTGAATTCCGGAGGGCGTTTCAGGCGGGATATAATAGGTAACCCATAGGGCCAGTGTTTCATCGGGTTCGAGATTCGCGCCATCAAAGGGGATCAACGGGTCGGGATGCATGGACTCATTGCGATAGGCCCGCGACGACGGACTGGCCGTCGAAAGATACCCCACGCGGCGGATCTCCGGCTCCGGGATGGTAGCATGGGGGGATTCGGACTGTATCGCGACGCCTGACATGCCGTTACGTCCCGCCTGAACGCATAATTGGAACGATTCCCATTCGCCTCGGGCGGCATAGAGTCGAATGTCCTCTCCGGCCGCCAGAGTTGGACCGGAGTCCGGGTAGACATCCACCAGGCTTGATTCGGTCCAGACCTGACTCGCTCCAAGCATCGCCAGGGTGAGTATGGAAAGGGTTGTCATGGATTGGGCTGCCCCTGTCTATCGGGTTCGGAAAATCACTATAGCATATACCCGCATCACCGCCGGAAAGATGACAATTGCGGTATTGGGCGACGCCATGGCCTCATGCTATCATTCCGGTTCATGGATATGCATGTAAACGATTTGGAGTCATCATGGACCAATTTCAAGCCATCATCAATGATGTATGTGAACTGGTGCGCCGCCATGCGCATCCTCGTCGCAATACGATCGCTGTTTCGCAGGAAGTAGCCGCTTTACTTGATGCCATCAAGACCAGTGACACGGCCAGCAGGCTTGACGACCTTTCCAAGCAAGTCGCCGGGTGCACCAAATGCGAACTGAGCAAGGGCCGTACCCAAACCGTTTTTGGAACGGGAAACACCCGTGCTGAATTGGTCTTTGTCGGCGAGGGTCCCGGGGCCGAGGAAGACCGCCAAGGCATACCGTTTGTGGGCGACGCCGGACAGATGCTGACGAGTATCATTGAACGTGGTATCAAGGTCAAACGCGAAGATGTCTATATTTGCAACGTGGTAAAGTGTCGTCCGCCGGGAAATCGAAATCCAAAACCTGATGAAATGGCCGCATGCGAGCCGTACCTGTTTCAGCAGCTCGAACTTATCCGTCCGAAAGTAATCTGCGCATTGGGGGCGACTGCTGCGTCGTGCTTGTTGCGACTGCCCGAAGCCCGGGTGGGGCAATTACGGGGGAAGTGGCATTGGTACAAGGATATTCCGGTTCGCGTTACCTATCATCCGTCGTATTTGGTGCGTCAAAAAAATGAGCCCGATAAGCTACAGGATGCGAAAGCAAAGGTATGGGCCGATATTCGAGCGGTCATACGGGTCCTCAACGGAGAGGAACCCCCGGAACCATGAGGGAAGTTCCGATAGGCGACTTAATCGATGGATAGCAGGGTGGCATCTTCGTCTCGGCATCATCCGCTGCGGTGGTATAACACGCTGGTGTTCCGAACCGCCTTGATCTGCGCCGTGTTGCTCATGTGTTTGCTTGGATCGGTCTATGTTCTAACCAGCCATTATTTTACCGAAGTAAACCGCGAAATGAGCGAACAGATCAACCGGATCGCTGACGAGATAAGCGTTCAACTGGATACGAGCGCAGACGATGACCTGCATGCCCTTGAATCCTACTATGATAACGATGCCATGCGAATCGATCTGGATGTAGTCGAAGATGAGGTCATGCCCATGCCGGTCACGGCGCAGATCGAAGAAGATGGCCGCTTGACCAAAATCGCTCAGGCTATCATCCAGGATGGCGATCGGCGCATCCTTGTAACTTTAAATGTGAGCGTAACGCCCCAGTCCGAACTCATCCGGGCTTTCCAGAACCGCTATCTACTCGGCATCACCGTTTTGTTTATCGTTGCGCTTTCTTTGATGATCTATTTCATCATCCGGACGCTCCGACCTCTCAGTGAATTGTCCGAGACCTGTGCGGAGATCAGCGAGGGGCATCTAAAGCCTGTTGATATTGGAAAAAACACAGGCGAGGTCCTTGCGCTCGAGGAGACGTTCAACCGGATGGTGGAGTCGTTGAAGGAAAAGGCCGTTATGGAGACCAAGCTGCGGCAGGCCCAACGATTATCCGCCATTGGCAATCTGGCGGCGGGCGTCGCCCACGACTTGCGCAATCCCCTGAACGCCATCAAGCTGATTTCGAGCCACACCATCGATATGGTTCGTACCGGTCAAACGCCCGATCGGGCGGTGGAGCAACTCCATACTATCCAAACGGAGGTCAACCGACTCGAAGACATCGTCTCAGGATTCCTCTCTCTGGCTAAGGAACGAGAGCTACAGCCGGAGTTAACCCGGGTCGATAGCCTGGTCGAGGAATGCCTGCATTTGGTGGCCAAAGATGCCGAGCGACGGGGGGTTCGCCTCGTAAGTGAATTACGCGCCGGCGAGACCCGGTTGATGCTGGATTCCAAACAATGTACGCGGGCCGTGCTGAACGTCATTATAAACGCCATGGAGGCGTGCCCGGAAGGGGGACGCGTTCGGGTGTTTACTCGCCTAACCGACATTACCTGCGAGATCGAAGTGCGGGACGACGGCCCTGGCATGGATCCCGATACTGCGGAACACGCCTTTGACGCCTATTTCACGACCAAGCCCACCGGTACCGGCTTGGGCCTTTCAATCACACGTGGAATCATCGAAGAACACGGGGGGACCGTTGAACTCACCAGCGTCGAAGGGCGCGGATGCCAGGTGTTGATCACCCTGCCCTTGCCTAGTGAACCCCACGATATCGCCCCGCCTCCGCCCTGGTATGCTGAACACACAACCGCCAACAAACGATGAC
>PWNM01000472.1 GCA_003557825.1 Candidatus Hydrogenedentota bacterium
ACCACATCCCCGGAGGTTCGAACGTGCTGTTTATGGACGGGCATGTGGAGTTCGTCCGACTCAACGAGAAACATCCTGTAAATCTGACCAACATGGACATCAACGCGCTGGCCATGTGGGGCTATGGAGAGCCCGACGGCTGGGGCGGCGCGGTGAACAACCTCGCCAGTTGGCTGCATACCTTTGGCGGTCGCTTCGGTTGATTTGTGTCCGTGTAGTATAGGTAAGCGTTGCCGTGCCCGAAGAGGCGCTGCCTTTTCGGGCACGGTTCTGAAAATGTGGCTATAAGTTTTGTCTTCGTACTCCGGACCAAACGGAAAGCGAAACCCACCAAACCATAGGAAAGGGATCCTAATGACCCAGACGATTGCAGTGGTAACCATTGGCGTGCTGACAGGGGTATTCGGCGTTTCGGCTGCTGCCCAGGCGGCCGCCCATCGGCTTGAAGATGACCATATGAGCATAACGTGGGACCAAGCCGGGGCCGTGACGGAGGTGGTAGACAAGAGCGCCGACACGCGCCTGGTTACGCCGGCCCCGGGCGCTGCCCAAGGGATGAGTTTGTTACTCCGTCACAACGATACTAGCTCAACGGTCTACGGCAACGATCAGACCGTGCCCCAAATCGAAACGGACGGCATGCAATGCCGGATCCTGTGGGATGGGCCCCTGACGGACGATGCAGGGGACACCTTCGACATCGCCGTGACGGCCACGTATGGACTTGAGGGGGGCGAACTCGCCGTGGTTGTCGAGGTGGACAACCGATCCAATGCGACAATCGTCGAAATCCGCTACCCGCAGATTCCAGGGCTTGCGGGATTTCGCCCGGACGGCGACTCCGAGGCGGCGCGATTGATGCCTTTGCCCAGGGGGCACGAAGAGCAAGTTTTTGATGTGCCCTTTACAGCCTATCTAAACCAATATCCCGGTTGGTCCAATGTGGGGTTTATGACCCTGGTACACGAAGGAATGAACCGCGGATTCTATATGGGGGCTCACGACGAGACGCCCCGGCTCAAAATGTGGCGCATCGAAGAGGTGGGCCCGGAAGATGATCGCGACATCGCAGCATGGCTGGTGCACCGGCCCTACCTGCCGCCGGGCGAACAATTCACGGGCAGCCCCTGGATCCTGGCGTTTCACGACGGCGACTGGGTGGAAGGCGGTCAAATCTATCGCGAATGGTTTATCGACTCCTTTGGCCTTCGGCCGCGCGAGGACGACTGGATCCGCGAGAAGCATTTCTACCAGATGATCATGATGATGCTACCCGAGGGGAACATCAACTACCGTTTTGAGGATGTGCCCGACCTGGCCCGACAGGGACTCGAATACGGCATCGATTCGTTGCAGTTGGCGGGATGGCAGCGAGGCGGACACGATAACGGCTATCCCTACTACGAGCCCGATCCGCGGCTGGGGAACTGGGACGATGTCGAGCGGGCGATCCGCGAGTGCCAGGAGATGGGCGTTAAGGTCTATTTCTTCGTCAACATCCACAACGCCATGCTCGACCTGGATTGGTATGAAGAGGAACTCCACAAGTACGTTTCGTTGAACCATCTCGGCCAGATCAACTGGATCGGCTATTGGGGCATGGGAACGGTGGCCTCCCGATTGGCCTATACGGTGCCGGGCGTGGCCTTTCTCGACGTGAGTTTTCCCGGCATTGCCGACCCGACCCTGGCCTATTTCAAACGACTGGCCGAGTTAGGCGCAGACGGACTCCACATCGACAAAGTATTTCCCAATGGCATCGAGTACAACCCGCGGATCGCCGAGCTGGGTCTGAGCCCGGATGTATCGCCGTGGAAAGGCACCCTGGAGCTGATCGAGCGTATCGACCGCGAGTGCCGGGCCATGAATCCCGATTTTGCCATCTCCTTCGAGTGCGGCTGGGACCGGTTGCTGACCTATGGTACCGCCACCTGGTGGGCAGGTAACATGACGGTTGCGCGCCGTATCTTCCCCGAACTGACCGAGACCGTCGGCCATTACTGGCCCTACGACTTCTTCAACGTCAATAACTCGATGCGGGAAGGTTGGGTGGTCATGCTATCGCCTCATCGGTTTAACCGGGGGATGGACTTCCGACCCTGGCGCACCATGGCCGAATATGTCGAAGAAGCCAAGCGAATCCGCGATCGCTTCGAAGACATCATTTTCCTTGGCGAGCGGCGCCACGGCGACAAGGTGGCCTTCGAAGGGGTCATGCCCGGCGGCGTCGAATATGCCGTATGGCGGGACCCCAAAAAGGATCGCGAAGCAGTAGTTTTGACCAACACGGGGCGGGATGCCGGCCGAGTCACGATCGAAGCCATCGAAGGCCGTCGGCCGGGTCCGGTCCGCATCGTTCGGCCCTTTGAAGAGGACATTGTCGCCATGCTTCCCGTGGAAGTTGCGGTTCCGGGCGAACAGTATGCCCTGATCGTCGAGGATCCCGAATCCCGTCGTGAAGCCCGACGCTATCGTCCCGCTGCCGAAGAGCTCGAGGTCGCCGTATCGACCAGCGACATGGTAAACCCGGACTTCGAAACCGGCGACTTGACCGGGTGGGAAGCGGATCCCAACTGGACCGTGGACGACAACAGCGCCGGCGGTTGGTACAGCGGATGGCAGGGGCGTTGGTTTGCCTGGAGCGGTAAAGGCGGCGAAGACGCCACCGGAAAGCTCCGCTCGAAACCCTTCACACTCGATAAAGACGGCGTCGAGCTGCTGGTGGCCGGGTGGGCCGATATCCAGGGACGCACGCCGGACCGCTGGAACTACGTTACGCTGAACCTGGCCGATGGAACCGAACTCGACCGCGTCTATGCGCCCAATACGACGACCTTTACGCCCATGGTCCTCGACGGAAGAGGACATCAAGGCGAGCAGGTCTACATCGAGGCGGTAGACGATGCGGATGAGGAATACTTCTCGATGCTGTGCATCGACCATGTCCAGACCGTTGCCATCGAGCCGGACCACCAAGCCGAGGCTCTGGCCGAGCTCAACCCCGAGCGCCACATCCGTCTCGAAAACGAACACTATCTGGTGATGGTCGACAACGAATATGGGACCATTCGGCGCATCCAGGACAAGCAAAGCGGGCTCGAACTGATCCTCGAACCGCGGTTGGCGAACAATTATACCTTCGCCTTGCCCGTGGTGGGCCATGAGGCATGGACCAATACCGAGGCCAACTACATCCATGGCAAGCAACAGGTCCTGACGGGGCATTCGCTAAATGGCACAACGCTGACGTTGGAATGGGGCGGCCCCCTCACCACGGTGTTTGGCGTGTTTCACGATGTGGGCGTCGAGATGACCATTGCCCTCGACGGCGAACAGATTGCTTTCGACATGACCATCGACAACCGAACCGACCTCGAGATCGGCGAAGTGTACTACCCCATCATCGGGGGTACGTTGGGTCTGGGCGAAAGCCGCCGCGAGCGTCGCGATACGACTCGCACGGTTCCCAGCGGCGCGGGCAGCGATTCGGCCCGGGTCTATCATTCCTTCATTAACATGACGCCATTCGGCGAACTGTATCCGGAGCAGGTGTTCGTCTATCCCCACACCTTGTCCATGCCCTGGATGCATCTCTATGCGCCGATGCAAAATCGCGGCGTATACGTTGGAGCCCACGACCCATTACGACGGGTCAAGACGGTTCAACTGACCCTCGAACCGGGCATCGCATCGAGTCGCGCCGACGGCAATTGGCCCCGTCCCGAAGAACTCGACGGCGATCCGGCCGGCGTATCGTTTAACTTCGTCCACATGGCGTACCATCCTCCGGGAGAACGCTTTGAGGCAACGCCGGTGGTCATGCGGTTCCACGATGGTGACGCAGCGGATGCGGCGCGTTTCTATGGCGAATGGTTCGCGAATACCTTCGAACCGTCCACGACGGAAACGCCCGATGGGTTCCGCGAGGTAGGGCGGATGGACTTCGCCGACTTGGCCGAAGAAGCGGCCCAGGCCCGCGAAGAGGGTCACGATGCGTTGCTGTTGAACGACTGGAAAGTGGGCGGGCAACACAACGGCATCGCCGACTTCCGCCCCGATCCCGACCTTGGCGGTGTTGACGGCCTCCGGGAAGCAGTGGCCGCTTGCCACGATGCGGGCGTAAAGGTCTTCCTTCGGTTCAACCTACAACTGGCCGATCCGGATACGGCGTTCCATGCCGAACACATGGCGGACTTCGTCAGTACGGATCGGTGGGGCGTGCCCTTCACCAACCCGGGCAACCGATGGGTGTGGCTCAATCCCGGCGCGCCGGCGCTGCGCGAACGGTTGGTCGGTCAGGTCGAGGCATTGGCCGAAACGGGCATCGACGGGCTCTTTGTCGCCGAGTACTTCACAAACCAGATCGACTTCAATCCCGTCGAAGGCATGACGGCCGATCGTGTCGATTGGGACGGGGGCATGAAAACCCTCGAAGCGCTGCTGGATGCGGGTCGTGCGGTTCAGCCGAACTTTGCCCTGGTCACCAATACGGTGCGGGACCATCTGACGACCCTGGCCCATCCGGCTACCGAAAAGCCCGAGGCTACGGCTCTCTTTGGCCGGGCCTTCCCGGCGTGGGCAGCCGAGGCCGAAAACGAGTAATATGATCCCCATGCGAGCCGGCGCAACCAGCAACGTGCGCCGGCTCGCGCAATGCCAACTGTCACGGAACGCCATGCCGAGGAGAATGCAATGAATTTACGCGAACGATTTCTTGAAGTGATGCAGTTTAACACCGGAGTCCATTCGATTAAATGGGAGTTTGGATACTGGGGCGAAACCATCCACAACTGGTACGAAGAGGGCTTGCCCAAACACACCTATCCCAAGCTACCCCTCGAGGTCACAACCCCCACGTCTTCCCTGTACATCCCGGCGTGGACCTGTCAGAGCAAGGAGATACTGCCCAACGGCATCGCGGTCATGGCGGGCGGGCTTTATTGGCCCACCCAGGGGTTTCCCGTCGATGAAGACGTAAAAGCCTACTGCGGCATGGATACGTGCCAGCATATGGTGGACGTGAACCTTCTTTTCGAGCCCATGTTCGAGTCGAAAGCCCTTGACGAGGATGCCGAATCCTTCACCTATGTCGATATCGACGGCGTGACGCGGAAGTTTCTCAAAGACGAGGCGACCATCCCCGCCGGCATGGACTGGCCTATCAAGGACCGGGCGACTTGGGAAACGCTCAAAGAAGAGCGGCTGCTATTGGACAACATCCGCGATCGGTTCCCTGCCAATTGGGATGCCTTGGTGACGGAATACCGCAATCGCGACTACCCGCTGGCTATCGGCGGCTATCCTTTCGGCCTCTTTGGTACCCCGAGTCATTTGTTGGGCTATGCCCGGCTCTTCGAGATCTACTACGAAGACCCGGATCTGGTTCATGACATCATGACCACCTTCACCAATATATGGCTTGCCGTGTTCGAAGAGGTTCTCAAGGATGTCGAGGTGGATCATATCCACTTCTGGGAAGATATCTCCTTTGGCAAAGGATCCATGGTCCCCATCTGGGTTGTCCAGGAGTACATGGTCCCCTATTACAAACGGATCATCGCCTTTCTGAAAGAACGGGGCGTGAATATTATCCTGCTCGACACGGACGGCGACTGCAACGACTTGATCCCGGTGTATGTCGAAGCGGGAATCACGGGGATGTATCCTTTCGAAGCCCACTGCGGCATGGACATCATCAAGGTTCGGAAAGAATACCCCGAACTGCAGATCTGCGGCGGCATCCCGAAAGCGGAAATCGCCAAAGGCAAGGACCGGATCGATGCCATCCTCGAGCCCGCCGAAGCGGTTCTCAAGACCGGCGGCTACATTCCCTTCGGCGACCACTTTATACCTCCCGACGTCTCGTGGGAAGACTTCAAATATTACCGCAATAAACTCAACGCGTTGATCGACGCCCAAGGAGCTTAGGATGAAACACATTAGCCTTGTTATAGCCGTGGTGGTGTTAGGTGTGGTTGGGGGGCTGCTGACCGGATGCGAAGAGGTGGGCCGCGAACGGGAACATTACCGTTTCACCATGGTCATCTACGGCAGCCCCGGCAACCCCTTCTGGACCAAAGTGGTCAACGGAGCCAACGAGATGGCCGACCTGTTGGATGTGAATCTCGATGTTCAATATTCCGGAGGCGACGCCGGCCGCCAAAACGACATTATCGAGGTGGCCATTTCAAACAATGTCGATGGCATTGGATTAACCATCAATTTTGACGACGCCTATGACGACGTTGTGCAAGAAGCCATCGACAACGGCATTCCCGTCATCGCCTTTAACATCGACGATTCACAAGGAGCCGAAGGCAACGCCCGGCTTGCTTACGTCGGCCAGGACATGGAGGAAGCGGGATACCTCATCGCCCAACGGTTGATCGAAGAGGGCAATCTCGAGGAAGGCGACTTCGTGGTCTGCCCCGTCGAAAGCCCCGAGGCTGTCTATGCGGTGCAACGCTATGCAGGCGTCCGGCGCGCGCTGGACGAGGCGGGCATCCGCAGCACGGTGTTAAACACGGGTGCATTGTCCCTCGAAGATACGCTGAACCGGTTGACCCAGTTCCTGCTGGGCCATCCTGAAACGGACGCCATCTGTGCCATGGGCGGCATGCCTATGGAGATCGCGCCCCAGGCGAGCCGCGACGCGGGCCTCGATATCCCCATTGCCGGCTTTGACCTGACACGCCAAATCGCGGAAGACATCCAGGAAGGCCGCTCGCTGGCCACGGTCGATCAACAACCCTTCTATCAGGGGGCCTTTACGATCATGCAGTTGTACTTCAACAATCGCTACGGACTGTTGCCGTGCGACATCAACACCGGCGGCGCCATGGTGGATCAGTCGAACGTGGATACTGTAGCCGAACTGGCCGACACGGTCCGGTAGGGAGAGGTACATGGCATTCTGGGGAACCCTTCGGCGGCACAAGACCGCCCATATCGTCATTGTTTTTGTAGTGGTGCAATTGGCATGCATCATTGCGTCTCTGCTCTTTCCATCGAGCTTCGCCTATCTGTCGACGGGGAACATCCGGTTGTTGCTCCGGTCGATTCCGCCGTTGGCCATTCTGTCCATGGGGGTGGGCATCCTGATGATATCCGGAGAGTTTGATCTTTCCGTTGGCTCCAACTACGCCTTCTCGGCCTACATGATGGCCTTGCTCTTCAATCGGGGCGTACCTACGCCCGTGACGATTGCTGTTGGGTTGGCCGTGGGGGCGAGTATTGGAATCATCAACGGCTTGATCACGCTGAAAGCCCGGATTCCATCGTTCATTGCCACCCTCGGGGCTATGATGGTGTGGCGAGGCATGCTTATGTTTATCTCGGGCGGACAGACGGCGCCCTATCGACCCGGACCCTTTATCGAAGGATTGTTCGCCGGTTCGTTGGGCTTTTTACAGGCCCAGTTTGTCTGGGCCCTTGTCATCGCCGGGCTCGCCTACTTGCTGCTGGAGCGCCATCGCCTGGGCAACCATATCTTTGCCGTCGGGGGCAACCCCGACGCCGCCACGGCCATCGGCGTCAATCGCTTCAGCGTCAAAATGGCGGCTTTTACCATCGTGGGCATGCTGGCCGCCTTTGCCGGAATCATCAGCACGGCCCGGGTTAGTTCCGTGTCGCCTGAATTAGGAAAGGGTCTGGAGCTCCAGGCCATCGCGGCCTGTGTGGTCGGGGGACTCAGCCTACGTGGCGGCGAAGGGAGCATTCTGGGCATCTTTCTGGGCGCAGCGCTGCTCTTTACGATTCAAGATGTCATCCTGTTGCTGCGCGCGCCGGGCGAATACCTCGATCTGTTCGTAGGACTGCTCATCGTAGTGGCGGTCATATTCAACCACCTGACGAAAAAGGAATAGCCTGTG
>PWNM01000228.1 GCA_003557825.1 Candidatus Hydrogenedentota bacterium
CCGTGAAATTGAGGAGATGATGTATGTTCCCCAGTAAAGACAAGGGATTTCGCGCATATAAACGGGAGTTGCCCCCGGACAAACCCGTTACGGAACGGATCCGCACCTTCGAGGAATTCACCACCGAATTCAGCAACGAGAAGATGCGCGAGCAGGGCTATCGGTGCATGGATTGCGGCGTACCCTTCTGCATGTCCGGGTGTCCCCTTGGCAATATTATCCCCGACTTCAATGACCTGGTGAAAGACGACAACTGGCGCGAGGCCCTGGATACGCTCCATTCGACCAACAACTTCCCCGAGTTTACGGGACGGGTTTGTCCGGCTCCGTGTGAAGCAGCGTGTTGCCTGGGCGTCACCGATCCGCCGGTGTCCATCAAACTCATCGAACGGGCCATCGGCGACCGCGGATTTCGTGAAGGTTGGATTCGCCCCGAGCCTCCGTCCTTTGAGACCGAAAAAACGGTTGCCGTCATCGGTTCAGGTCCTGCCGGACTGGCAGCGGCCCAACAACTCCGTCGCGCCGGCCATCGGGTGGCGGTTTTCGAACGTGACGATGTTCCCGGCGGACTGCTGCAGTACGGTATCCCCGACTTCAAGATGGGCAAGGAACTCGTCGCCCGTCGTATCGAACAGATGAAGCAGGAAGGGGTCGAATTTCGTTGCCGGACCTGGGTGGGGCGCGATGTGGATGCCAACGAGCTTGTTGACGAGTTTGATGCGGTACTGCTAACCGTGGGCTCCACCCAACCGCGCGACCTCGATATCCCCGGCCGCGACCTCGATGGCATCCATTTCGCCATGGAGTTCCTGACTCAGCAAAACCGGCGCGTGGCGGGCAAGTCCATCAACACGGCGGAAATCACGGCCAAAGACAAACACGTGGTCGTCTTGGGCGGCGGCGATACGGGGTCGGATTGCCACGGCACGTCGGTCCGCCAAGGAGCCAAAAACGTCCTATCTGTCGAGTTGTTGCCCAAGCCGCCGGCGGGCTACAACCCTTCAACGCCTTGGCCCATGTGGCCCCTCATTCTGCGTACGTCGAGCAGTCATCAAGAAGGCGGTGAGCGGGATTGGAGCATCCTGACCAAGGAATTCGTCGGCGAGAACGGCAAGGTGAAGGCAATCAAGGCCGTGCGCCTTGAATGGTCCGAACCCGATGCCGATGGGCGGCGGAAGTTCGAGGAGGTGCCGGGAAGTGAGTTTGAGTTGCCTGCCGACCTCGTATTGCTGGCCTTGGGCTTTATTCATCCCGAAGACGATCTGCCCGAGCAACTATCGCTCGACCGGGATCCCCGGGGCAATGTCAAGGCCGACTATGACGGCCCCAATATGTATAAAACGAGTCGCGACAAGGTCTTTGCGGCCGGCGACGCCCGACGGGGTCAATCCCTAGTGGTGTGGGCCATTCACGAAGGGCGCGAAGCCGCCCGGGCGGTGGACCTGTACCTTATGGGCGAGTCCGACCTGCCCAGCGCCATGTCGTACGGCTACGATTCGGTTCGCATCCCGGGGCTTGTGCCCGATCAATGCCCATAACGCGAGCTGGATCTTGATTTGACAGACAGCCATGGGTCGACTCGGAATCGGGTGATTACGTTTTTCGCTCCATGACCGGCGGTTCCTCGTGAAAGAATATGGCGATGAGGATCGCCATGACGACGGCCAGGGCCGCCGGTATGCCCCAAAATGGGACATAGTTAATAGCTCCCGTTTCGGGAACGGTGAACCATTCGCCGAGCTTGCCGCCCATGAGGTTGCCGCCGATGACGCCCCCACCGGTAATAAGCATGTTGAAAAGCTGCTGCCCGCCTGCACGCATATCGGGTTCGCACTGCGAGTTGACGTAGATGAAGGCGGTCATGAAGTAGAACGTGAAGCAAACGCCGTGGGTGGCCAAGGCCAGGAATATCAGCGGCGTCGGACCGCCCAAGGCGAAAATGCCATAACGGAAGGTTTCGCCAAGCATTCCGATGATCAACAGTTTCTTGATACCGAATCGCGGTAGGAATATGGCCCCAAACAAGAACATGGTTACGATTTCGGTCATCTGACCAATGCTCATAGCGGGCATAATTGTCCGGTCCGAAAACCCGAGATAGCTCAGATAGGGGCTGGTCCCGTAGTAGTAGAACCGGTCGATGCTGGCGGCGAAAAAAGTAAGGACGCCAAACACGGCTACGGAAGGCCGCATGAACACGGCCACCGCACGCCAGGGCGAGGGCCGCGGGGTATTGGCGTCATGGACATGCCCCGGCGGCAAGGTCAGCGTAGAAAGGCCCATTAGGAACGACGCCGCGGCCGAAATGTACAGGGCATCTCCCAGCCGATCGCCGGCCACATCCGACCAGATCCAGGCCCCAAAAAACCATGCGATGGCCACCCATCCGACTGTCCCCCACAACCGAATCGCTCCGAACTCCCGCTTAGCATCGGTGACATGGTGGAACAGCACGGTATTCGAAAGCCCGAAGGTAGGCCCAAAGGCCAGCCCGTACACGAGGAAGACCCAGAAAAACGCGCGGTATTCGGTCTGACGCACCAAAACAAGCATGATGCACCCCGCCAGCAAATGGCAGCAAGCCAGCAACCGTTCGGCAGAGACGAGCCGATCCGCTACGTAGGCCGCGATGAACGGGGCGATGAAGGCCGCAACGGCAGGGACGGCCATGGTGGCTCCCACCTCGATTGCGCTAAAACCGAGGGTGTTGCGCAGGTAATGGCTTAGCAAGGGCATGAACGCGCCGGGCACGACATACTGTAAAAATATCATGGTACACAGCCGCAGCCGTAAGGATGTGGGCATGGGATACTCCGTTGGCATTATTTCGGATTGTATGGAATAGAAGAGTCCGCCGTCCCGGTCATTCACACGGTAAAACGACGTTGATTCCGCCTACTTATAATGAAATGGTCACGCCGGATCAAGAAAATCGAGCTCTCTAAGGGGCAGATCAACCATTACGCGAGTAAAATCAACGAATTCGCCATTGCGATTTATAAAAAAATGCGTTATGCTAGGCAACGGATATGAGTGTTTTGAGGGAGCGGACGCGGTGATACTGCATGTGCTGGCGGAAAAGATACGATCCCAACGGGAAAAACGCAAGCTCAAGCAGCAGGACATCGCCCATGCCCTCAACGTAAGTCCGCAGGCGGTCTCGAAATGGGAACGGGCGGAAAACGCCCCCGACATCGCCGTGTTAGCTGGCCTGGCAAAGGTTCTGGGCGTCACGATCGACTGGCTCCTGGAAATGCCCGGCCAACGGGACGATGTCTTCGAAGCGACCGTCTTGGTGTCAAGCGTCGCAGGAGCCTACGAAATGTCTCTGGGCATGGAAGCCCGGGACTTTGCCACGTGGGCCAACGGCATGTTTTACGTGCTGACCGAGGCGACGCTGCGGCATGGCGGCGTGCCCATAAAATATATGGGTGACCAATACTTATGTTTTTTTACAGGCGCAGCGCACGCCCAACGGGCCCACGATATGGCCCTGAACGCGCGCCGGATGGTCCGCGAAGACCTGCAAATCGGGTTGAGCACCGGCGAGATTTACCTCGGCGCCATGGGCCATCCCGACTATGCTCGCCCGGATATTATGGGCGAAGTGGTCAATATGGCGTTTTTGACCCTGCAATGGGCGGAAGCGCACGCCGATTCGGGTATCGCCGCCACCCAATCCGTGGTGGACGGACTCGATACCCCCGCGAAAACAGGACAAAGTGAGGAGGTGGAATTTCGTGACATAGCGCACACCGTTCGGGTGTATGAAATTTTTGACACGACATCAACTCCATCAAATACCGGGACCGGAACGGTCCGCCGCCCGCCCTTGGCACGTGGCTGAGCGCCGGTGCGGCAACGGAAACCCTAAGAACTAGGAGGATAATCAATGGCTACCGTATCCAAGGAAACAACCGATTACAAAATCGCCGATCTCAGTTTGGCCGAATGGGGCCGAAAAGAGATTGACATGGCGGAGAAAGAAATGCCGGGCCTAATGGCCATCCGCGAGCGCTATGCGCCCCAGAAACCCCTCAAGGGCGTGCGGGTCGCCGGATCGCTCCACATGACCATTCAGACCGCGGTATTGATTGAAACGCTCAAGGAATTGGGCGCGGATGTCCGCTGGGCAAGCTGCAACATCTACTCGACGCAAGACCATGCCGCCGCTGCCATTGCGCAAGTAGGCGTGCCGGTGTTCGCCTGGAAGGGCGAGACCCTCGAGGAGTACTGGTGGTGCACCAATCAGGCGGTCACCTGGCCCGACGGCAAAGGCCCCGAACTCATCGTCGACGATGGCGGCGACGCGACCATGCTCATCCATCGCGGCTACCAGTTCGAAGAGGAATATATGAATAATGGAGCGTTGCCTCCGGTTTCGACCGCCAACAAGGAAGAGACCGTGGTGGACACGCTGTTGCACAAGATCCACGGCGAGAATCCGACCAAGTGGCATGATTACGTCGAAGACTGGATCGGCGTCTCGGAAGAGACCACGACCGGCGTACACCGCCTGTACCACATGATGAAAACCGGTACGCTCCTGACGCGCGCCATCAACGTGAACGATTCGGTTACGAAGTCGAAATTCGACAACCTCTACGGCTGCCGCGAATCGCTCGCCGACGGCATCAAGCGCGCCACGGACGTGATGATAGCGGGTAAAGTGGTTGTCGTGGCCGGTTACGGCGACGTCGGTAAGGGCTGTGCCCAGGCCATGCGCGGTCTTGGCGCGCGGGTCCTCGTCACCGAGATTGACCCGATTTGCGCCCTTCAGGCCTGCATGGAAGGCTTCGAGGTAGCCAATATGGAAGATGCAGTCAAAGAAGGCGACATCTTCGTCACCACCACCGGCTGCTGCGACGTCATCACCGGCGAGCATTTCCAGGTCATGAAAGACGAAGCCATTGTTTGCAACATCGGACACTTTGATTCCGAGATCGACATCGACTGGCTCGAAAGCAATCCGGATGTCAAGGAAGTAAACATCAAGCCCCAGGTCGACAAATTCGTCTTCCCCGATGGGCGCAGCATCATCATGCTTGCTCGCGGCCGCTTGGTGAACCTGGGCTGTGCGACGGGCCATCCGTCCTTCGTGATGTCCAACTCGTTTGCCAACCAGACCCTGGCGCAGATCGCGCTCAAGGTGGACAAAGAGAAGTACGAGAAGGGCAAGGTCTACACGTTGCCGAAGGTCCTCGACGAGGAAGTGGCCCGGTTGCACCTCGAGAAATTGGGCGCCCGCCTCGATCGCCTCAACGATAAACAGGCTCAGTACCTGGGCGTACCCGTCGACGGTCCGTACAAGCCGGAGCACTATCGCTACTAGGCGTATAGCTTGTCCGGTTAGCGCAAACTAGCCATAGACTTATACAACGCCCCGCGCCTTACCGGCGGGGGGCGTTGTTATGATAGGAGAGAGGCGCTGCTCGGACGACGGCAACGCCCTCAATGTGTCTGCTAAAATAAAACGGGCTGAGAGGGCAGGATTGCGGCCCACTCAGCCCGTGGTCGTTGGTCAGATTTGAGTTACAGGACCCAGGGTTCGCGGTAAGCCCGGCTACGGAGTCGGTTGGCCGCCTCGTCGTTCGGGAACTCCTCGCGAACGGGATCCCATTCCACGGCCCGGCCCAGACGCACGGCGATGTTGGCGCAGTGGCAGGCCGTCATCGATCGATGGGACGCCTCGGCCGTCGAACGCGGCTGTTGACGCGTCTTCACGCAGTTCAGGAACTCGCGCACATGGTTGTCGCTCGGATACCCGCCGGCGAACCGTCGATCCTCGCGCAACGTTGCAGGATAGGTCTCGATTCCGCCCGAGTCGCCCGTCTCGACCCAGCCTTCACTACCTTCAAATCGCACGGGGCAGGACCCGAAGCGCAAGCCTTTCGTGATGATCACCCGGGCCCCATTGGCATAGGTGCATTCAACGTCACCTTGGTCGTTGATGGCTTCGTATCGGACCGGCGTGGTGTCATCGGCATCCAGGGCCCATTGGCAGAGATCCACCGTGTGGGAGCCCCACTCCGTGATGGATCCGCCCGAGAAGTCCCCGTGACGGCGCCAGAAGCCGCCCAGATAGGTTTCGTTATAGGGCCGCCATGGCGCGACGCCCAACCAATAATCCCAAGCAACATCCTCATAGTCCGGTTCGGGTTGAGGTTCGAGCATCTGGAAATGTACGCCCGAATCCGGCCAAGCCTTTTCGGCATACAGCGTCTCGAGTTCGCCCAACGCACCCGAGCGAGCCAGCTCAACGGCGAATACAAAGTGCGAGATATTGCGCCGCTGCGTGCCGCACTGGAAGATACGCGCATTCTGACGCACCGCATCCGCCACGGCCCGG
The DNA here is from genome assembly GCA_003557825.1 of Candidatus Hydrogenedentota bacterium. Lineage (GTDB taxonomy): Bacteria > Hydrogenedentota > Hydrogenedentia > Hydrogenedentales > SLHB01 > PWNM01. The sequence continues at coordinate 6,350 of PWNM01000228.1, forward strand.
CTCTCGCCGATGGTCACACTGATGGGCTTCTCGCAGAAGATGTCTTTTCCTGCCCGAGCGGCGAGAACCGATGCCAAGGCATGGTTGTTGTCGCCCGTCGAGATCATGACCGCATCAATGTCGGACCGGGCGAGCATCTCGCGCATGTCGATGTAGGCGTCGCAGTCGTCGTTGCCGTAGTGATCGTTGACCATTCCACGGGCCCGTTCACGGCGGTTGCCAATGGCATCGCATACTGCCACTACCTGTACGTCGGCGTTCTGCATAAAGGCGCTTAGCACATATCGCCCCCGACCGCCGACTCCAATCGCCCCGACGACAATGCGGTCATTGGGGGCCGATTTGGCCCGTGACGCGCCGATGAGCGGTACGGCCGCAAAGGCCCCGGCCGCCGCCGCTGTGTTTCGCAAGAACGAACGTCTGCTGATTTGCTTATTCTGTTTCATAGTACGCTCCAATTGTTCAACGCCTCGTTGTAGAGGCGATTTATCCGCATTTCGTTACGGCAATTCCTTGATGGCAATATCGGTAAACCGGATCGTCATGGGCGGTCCGGTATGAAGCTGGAACGCAATGACACCCTCCCGTCGCGCATCCGGAGAGTTATCGATGATCTCGTGCATCCTGTGCCCGTTGATCCGCGTCTCGATCCGGTTGCCCTCGGCGATGACATGGTAATGGTTCCAATCGTGGGGATGGATGTGCTCGCCCAGGTCGTCCTCGTCGGCGAACCGCATCTCGTGACGTTCCCCGTCTTCATCGAACTCGACCCGCTGGCCCCGTCGTGCCAGGATGCCTCGACCGAGTTCCTCGAAAAGGATACCGGTGATCCAATCGTCAGTCGCAATGTCCGGTTGATAGCCTCGGACACGGTAGTTCTCGAACCGTTCCGACCGGACCTGGACGCCCGAGTTCGCCCATTCGGAATCGATGCGATACCGGAAGGTCAACTCGAAATCCGCCGGTTCGCCCCCTTCCCAAATCAGGAAAGTGTTCACATCGAGGGGATTGTCCTCTGTGACGTCGCCGATAATATGGCCGTCCTCGACGCGCCAATGGTCGGGCTCGCCCGCCCAGTCATCGAGGGTTTCCCCGTCGAAGATAGCGACAAATTCGTCGTCTGCATCGGGTGTCGAGCCGGGAGGCAAAGCCTCCTCAATCTGTTCGAGGGCCAGGGCGGCTTCGGCCTGTACCTCGTCATCATCGAGGAACGCGTGTACTTTGCGCCATGCATCGGGATGAGCTACATCGGACAGCCCCGACAGGATCAGACGCCGGTCGTTGGCCGACTCGGCCGCCCCGATGAGACGGTCATATACTGCCAAGGTCTCTTGCGGGGGCAGTTCATCGGTTCGTAACAGCCGCACTGCGCCGCGTAGCGCCAAGGTACGGTGCACGGGTTCGGATGGCGATTCGACAATGCCCGCAAGGGCATCGAGCGCCTCGACGCCCGGCCAATCGGCCAAGGCCCTCACGGCGGCATCGCGCACCGCTTCATCCTCATCGTC
>PWNM01000438.1 GCA_003557825.1 Candidatus Hydrogenedentota bacterium
TCGACCATATCGAGCGCGTTTTCCGCGCGGCCGTCCACGTCCGTGGCGTGGATGCTGTAGTGAATCGCTCCGGGGTGGGTGGGATGCTGCTCGAAAATGTTCCGGAGAACGTTCTCCGCGTCATCCAACAGCGGGTCCCGGTTTTGGACCACCTGGGCGAGGGTCACCCTGGACAGACCGTAAAGCGCGGCGGTGTCCACGCAATCGGGATGCGCCGCATATGCATCCTCCATTCCTTCGGCCCACCGGGCGATGCGGGTCCAGAAGTCCGCTGTGTCTGGCTCCTTGAAGAACGCGGCGGTCGCCTCGATCAATTTTTCCTCGCGATCAGACTCGACGCGCTCCCGGGCCTCGTTGATTTTGTCCCAGCCGCGTTGCAGGTCATCCTCGCTCGGACGCCCCGGCCACAGGGGCTGGAACAGGCTGGTGGCGATGCCCCAGTACGCCATGGCGCAATCGGGGTCCCGCTCCGCGATGTCCTCGAAGGTCTGCCGCGCATAGATGTACATCATGTGATGCAAGTACCCCAAGGCGCGGTCGAAATCCTCGCGAATGGCCTCGTCGCCCGTAACATCGAAGCTCACGTAACCCAGCTCGGCGCCCAGCTTCTCATTACCGTAATCCGGATTCTCGTAGCGAGCCAATAACGGGTTGTCCCCGGCGTCGGGGACATAACAACACGGGCAATCCTCTCCTTGATTGACCGCCACGGCGGGTATGCTCCAAGCGAGAAACGGTGCAACCGCTAACGTGGCAATCCAGATCCTTAGTCGGTTTCGGTTCAACATAATGAACCTCCTTCGCGTGTTACCACCTACCAGACGGTTGTTATCCAAAAAAAACGAATCTTTGACAACGCCGTCTGCTCGATGGTTTCTGCTCTATACTGTCCCACTCTACCTTGACCCATTGGGTCTCAGGTTCATCTGTCAACGTTATTATGGCATTTGCCATATCACGCGCATCGAAGCAATGCGCGGGAAACACTCGTTGCTTCGGGATGGGACTGCGTGCTTCTTTTCACCTAACGCACGAAGGAACGTATCTTCCCAAGCATTGCCCTACTGCTATGGGAATCGTGCCAAGAACCTCATAATAAAACTGTTCAGCACGTTGTATGTGGGCCAACATCCGCTTAGGTGAACGTATTCCTGTCTTTTCGGCCTTTTGTATAAGTGTAATACGGTTGATCATTGTATCCCAATTGGATCTCAGATCAGGTTGCGCGTCCGCGCCCTGATGGGATAACGCGTCGTTGTACGGTCCATCTCATAATGATAGAATCATCTCATGGATAGAACCCACGTAAAGAAATGGCGCCTGTCGGACCGGCAACACGATAACTTCGTGCCCGGCACCCCCACCGAACGCCTTGCTCTGTTATGGCAACTGACCCGCGAGGCCTGTTCCTTAAGTGACCGATATGATGCTGAACGAAGATTACAGCGATCTGTTACAGTCCTTCGTCGAAGAGAACGTTAAGTTTATACTTGTCGGCGCCTATGCCATGGCGGCCCATGGATACCCCAGGGTCACGATCTACATGGATGTATGGGTCATGCCTGCCTACGATAACGCCCAATCCGTAATGCGTGCCCTTGTGCGTTTCGGGGCTCCATTACATGATCTGGAAGTCGGGGATCTGGTAAGAGACGATACGGTTTTCCAAATTGGTGTCGCTCCATGCCGCATTGACCTCGTAACCGGTGTTTCGGGTCTTCATTTTGAAGATGCTTTTCAGCGAGCTATTATGATGCAAATTGGGCGAGAAACCATACCCGTGATGTCCCTGGATGATCTTATCATTAACAAACGTGCATGCGGTCGTGCCAAGGACATCGCTGACGCCGAAGAGCTGGAGTCATTGCGAGACGCACTGGATCGATAGGGGCGCTGGCTGTCTGCCACCAAGCAGTTCAACGACTTGACATCAGGCGATATTTGGGATATACTATATCGCAGATACGAGCAAGGAAGACTGATGTTGACTCAAACAACCGAAAAAGCCATCCAGGTCATGATTGCCCTCGCTCTGCGCAACGGCGCCGATCCGATTCCTCCAAATCGTCTAGCGGAGATGATCGGTGGATCGCCGTCTTACCTGGCGAAAATCACGGGTCTGCTGGTGAAAGCCGACCTCCTCACCTCGACTCGGGGTACGCGGGGCGGTGTCAGCCTTGCTCGTGAACCGGAGCAAATCACGCTTCTCGAGATCGTCGAGGCGTGTCAGGGTAGGATTCTGGGGGATTATTGCGGCGGCATAGCTTCGAGCCCGGATTTGACCTGCGCTTTCCATCAGTCAATGCTGGATCTGCATCAGGCCCTCGTGGCAGTATTGATGCGCTGGACCGTCGCGGATTTGGCGGCAAAGCCTATGCCGTCGGAATCGTTGCGAGGCAAAGTCCCCTGTCGTATGAAATGCTTCGAAACGTTCGGGTCGGTGGACTGATCAACCTGGGCGAAGGACAGAAGTAAACAACCCAATAACCAGGCTGCATTGCTGCGGCCTAAAAACGGACAAGGAGAATCTGACATGACTGAAATGTATTGTGACCAATGCGAACAGACCGAAAATGGAACCGGCTGCGTGGGCGAACGAGGGGTGTGCGGCAAAGACGCCGACATGGAATCCCTTCAGAAGATCCTGCTCTACGGGCTCAAAGGCATGGCGGCGTACAAGCATCATGCCCGGCGGTTGGGCCAGGTCGACGAGGAAGTGGACGCCTTCATGGAAGAGGCCCTATTCGCGACGGTAACCAACGTCAATTTCGACATGGACAGTCTTCTCGAGCTCGTACTCGAATGCGGTCGTATGAACCTTCGAGTTATGGAAATGCTCGATCACGGGCATGTCGAGGTGATGGGGAAGCCGGAACCTGCCGAGATGATCGAAGGCATTCAGGAAGGCCCCGGCATCCTGGTGACTGGCCACGACATGGTCGATCTCAAAGACTTGCTCGATCAGTGTGAAGGTACCAACATCAAGGTTTATACCCATGGCGAAATGATGCCGGCCCATATGTATCCCACATTGAAGAACCATCCCAATCTTGCGGGGCATTACGGCGGCGCCTGGCAGAAGCAGCGGGCCGAGTTTGAGGCCTTCGGTGGCCCCATTCTGGCCACGACCAACTGCGTGGTCATACCGAGCCCGGTTCACACCTATCTGGACCGAATGTATACCACGCGAGTAACAGCCGTCCCAGGCGCAACCCGCCTCAAGACCAACGATTTCTCAGAAGTCATCGCCAAGGCGCAGGAGATCGGAGATCTCCAACCGACCGAAACCAAGAAGGCCATGGTGGGCTTCCATCATTCGGTCATCTTGGGGCTTGCCGACAAGGTAGTCGATGCGGTGAAGTCCGGTCAGATCCGTCACTTCTTCGTCATCGGCGGATGCGACGGCGCCGAGCCCGGTCGAAACTATTTCACCGAGTATGCGAAGAACACCCCGCCCGATTCGTTGATTCTGACCCTTGGTTGTGGCAAGTACCGGATCCGCGATGAAGAATATGGTACGGTGGCAGGACTGCCTCGCTTACTTGACGTAGGTCAGTGCAACGACGCCTACGGCGCCATCCAGGTTGCATTGGCCTTGTCGAAGGCCTTCAACTGCGGCGTCAACGATCTGCCCTTGAGCCTGTGCATCTCTTGGTTCGAACAGAAGGCAGTGGCCGTCTTGCTTACCTTGTTACATCTCGGCGTCAAAGGCATTCGGTTGGGTCCCGCGCTTCCCGCCTTCGTCACGCCGAATGTGCTGAATATTCTGGTCGAGAACTTCGACCTCAAGCCCATCGGAACGGATGCCAAGGCCGATGTCCAAGCCGAGTTGGTTTCTGCATAGACCCCGAGCGCTATAACGATATACGGGGCCGCGAATGATGCTTCGCGGCCCCGCTGTTATTCCCAAGGCTTCTTAGCTGACCCGGCGTAGCTTGGTTACGCGGCCGTCTTCGACCCACTCTGTCACGAAAATGTTTCCAGCCTTGTCCCAAATGGCCATGTGGGGCGAGATAAACTTACCCGACAGGCGTTGATCGTGGGGGAGATTTGGATATCCCGCCTGGGTCTGGACCCCTGGATTTTCGCCCAGGTGGACGATGACCTCATTGTTCCTGTCCAATATAGTGACCCGTCCGAATAAGTCGGGCACGAGTAGATCGTCTCCCCGCTGGTCGAAATGACAGGGATGGAGAAATCCCTCGGTCACAAAACCGATATGTTTTCCGTCGAGGGTGAAGTATTGGAGACGTATGTTGGCCCGGTCGGCAACCAGCACCTTCGGCTCCCCATCGCGTGTGTCGATCCAGATGCCGTGGGGGCAGTTCATTTGGCCCGGTTCCGAACCCGCGCCGCCCCAAGACCGGATGTATTCCGCTTGGGCATTGTACTGGTGGATATAGCTGAGGCCATAGCCATCGGCGACATAAAAATCGCCATTCGGCGCGATGGCGATGTTGGTGGGGACATATTGTTCAGCGTTTTCATAGACCCCCGATTCCTTTGGATAATCCAATTCCCAGACCTTCTCGCCGTCAAGGGTGGTTTTATATACTTTGTGCAGGTGGGTTGGCGCAAAATAAAGGAACTCTTGGCCGTTCTCGCGGTGAAGCTGCATCCCGTGGGCTCCCGGCGCAAACTCGGCTCCCCACGAATGCATGAAAGTGCCATCCGGGTCGAATACCGCCACGGCGTCCTCGCTCATGTTGTGGACGTGAATCCGGCCGCTTTCATCCTCGCAAACGGAATGGGTATATCCAAACTGCTTGCCTTTGGGCAGCTTGGCCCAATTATCCGTCCATTCGTATTGGTGCTCAGTCATGTATCCTGCTCCATGTTTCCCAGGAGTTGGCCTCCCGCGCATTCGGTGGTTCCTCGTCAAGGCATACGGGGGAAAACACCGAATTACCTTCGGTTAATCCCTCGTCGGGTTGACTTTCCCTATTGCGCCTCTTCAGAATCAGCGGCGGGGCAATGAATCACACAACAGCAATACAAAGGGAGCGCTGAACTCCATGGATTGGTTTTATACATCACAAGGGCTCCAGCAAGGGCCCGTTACCGAAATCGAACTCAAAGCAATGTTGCGAGCGGGGTCGGTTCTTCCAACCGACTTGGTCTGGCGGGACGGGCTTGAGGACTGGATCCCGGCAAGCGAAGCGCCGGAGCTATGGCAACAGCCTACCGAAGGATACATTCCGCTTGACCGTGCTCAGCCCAGGGTTTCGGGCATGGCTATCGCCAGCCTCATTATGGCTATCCTGTCCATTCCAACGGCGATCATGTGTATCTGCATCTCCCCAGTGCTCTCTATTGCGGCTATTGTGCTGGGTTTTGTCGCACGAGCCCAGATTCGGCGTGAACCCCATCTGTATAGCGGCAGCGGCGTGGCCCTCGCCGGGATTATTTTCGCGTTCATCGGTCTGGCGCTGGCCGTTGTTGTTCTGGTCGCCTTTATCGCACTTGATTTGGGGAATCTAGAAGGACTTTTCGAGGAAATCGACCAAATGTAGATTCTGTCCCACGTCGTTTCTTGAAACAACTCCGCCTCGCCGATATCATGAAGGGACTTTTCCACGTATCAACCCCCAAGGGAGGCTTGTCTATTCATGGCTGATGTCAATGCATTTCGAGGACTTCGTTTTAATCCCGAGAAAATCGAGAACTACGATGCGGTGATCACGCCGCCTTTCGATGTGATCGACCCGTCCACCCGGGAAGAACTGGCACAGAAAAGTCCGTACAACATGGTTCATCTAACCTTGCCCAAGGAGCAAGGCAGTCTGTCGCCCTATGAAGTCGCAGCAAAGGAAATGGAATCCCGGATCTCCGAAGGCATCTTCATACAGGATGATGAACGGGGATTTTACCTGCTCGAACAGATCTTTACCGGGTTGGATGGGGTTGAGCATAGGCGCCGAGGGTTTTTCGCCGTGGCCCGGATTCCCGAAGACGATGATCCCTACACCGTCTTAGGTCACGAGCGGACCTTTCTTTCCAAGGTACAGGATCGGCTCGCCCTGACGGAAGCCACCAAAGCGAATTTGGGCGCCGTGTTTGTCATCTATGACGACGCCGAAAACCAGCTTGCGCCGTTCCTGGCACAGATGGACGAACGCAATCCCGACATCGAAACAACAACCATCGAAGGCGTGCGGCAACGTATCTGGCGGGTACCCAATGATGTCCGCGTCGAGGAGTTTTTTCTGAACCGATCGCTCTATATCGCCGATGGCCATCATCGCTATCGGACCGCAGTCGAATACCGTAACCGTCGCCGGGCCGAGGAGAAAATGCCGGGTAACCATCCCTACGATTATGTTCTTATGGGCTTTGTGTCGATGACGGATCCGGGATTGGTTGTGTGGCCCACCCATCGATTGCTTGATCCCCCCGATGGATTCGACGCCCAAGCGTTCCTAAAACGCCTCGAAGACTGGTTCGAAGTAACCCCTTGCGAAGGCGACCTCGCCCAGCAGGTGACCGATCATCCGAGTTGCGCCTTCGGTTTGGCCATCCACGGAGTCGGCCGTTACTTGCTTGTCCTACGCGATATCGACCGCGCCGCCATTCTGGGGGAAGATGCCGACCCGGTCTGGCGCGACCTGGACGTGGCGCTTCTCCACAAAGGTATTTTCGGCGATATCCTCGGCATACCTGAAGGGGCCGAGTTTGTCTACGAACCCAATCACAACAAGGCCCTGGAGCAAGTCGATTTGGGTACGAAGGGCTTGGCCTTCCTCTTAAAAGCGATCCCACCGGAACAGGTTCGAGACTGTGCCGATGCAGGCGTATTCATGCCGGAAAAAGCGACCTACTTTTTCCCGAAGCTTCCTACGGGCGGCGTTATTCATCGCTTGGAGGAATAAGTCCGGCGGCGTTAAAAGGACTGCGCGAGCGCCTGAGCTTTGGAAACGGCCTTCTGATCGACGGCTTGCACCGCCTCAGGCGCGCCTGCGGTGGGCCCGACGATGATGGATTGTACATCCGTTATGCCCACAAATCCGAGCCACAGCTCCATGTAGGGCTTCTGCATATCAAAGGCCTCCGCCGGACTGCCGGGAGCATAATCACCTGCTCTCGCGTAGATGACTACGGCGGATTTCCCGGTCAGTAGTCCTTGATACTTCCCTTCAGCGGTGACTGTGAAGGTCACGCCAGGAAGTGTGACCACATCGATGAAATGCTTAAGGATATAGGGAATGCCGAAGTTCCACATGGGAACGCTGAACACCAGTTTGTCTGCCTCGACCAACTGGTTGGCAATACCAACCAGTTTGCTGCGAACAACCTTTTCTTCGGACGTTTGTTTGTCGGGCGGGTTGAACTTGGCTCCTACGGCGGTATTGTCAAAGGGAGGGAGGTCGGTGGCCCAGAGATCAATTGTTTCTACCGAGTCGTTTGGGTGAGCCTTGCGATAGGCGTCGAGGAATGCTTTCGCCACGTTGATCGAGTGTGAGCGTTCCTTGCGCGGCGAGCTTTCAACATATAGCAATTTGGCCATGACGCATACTCCTTATGGCCGGCAACGCCGGCGGGTCCACGTTGTTTCCATAATAACCAAGCACATAACCTATATGCTATCATCCATATTCCGTGGCTGTTGGGCAACCTCATCCGGTACGACTCCATGGAATGCCTTTTAGGTAGGTTGGGTTTTCTATACGTACAACGTGAAAGGAAGAATATGGTTACCGAAGAACAAGTGCTTGATTCCATGCGACACATCATGGATCCGGATCTGGGTCGTGATATCGTTTCGCTTGGGTTCATTAAAGACATTGCCATTAACGACGGCGATGTGAAGTTTCGGGTCGAGTTGACCACCCCCGCCTGTCCCGTTAA
>PWNM01000051.1 GCA_003557825.1 Candidatus Hydrogenedentota bacterium
ACGCCTTCGGAATCGGTGGGCATATTCGCCCCCTCCGATACCAACATGCAACCGTTTTGCACTAGGTTTTTGGCATCTTCACCTGAGATCTCATTCTGCGTTGCGCTAGGGAAAGCGCAGTCGCATTTAATGCCCCATGGAAGCTCGCCTTCCCGGTACTCTGCGTTCGGGTATTTCTCGGCGTACTCACGGATACGTCCCCGCCTTACATTTTTAAGCTCCATGACGAACGCCAGCTTGTCGGCATCAATGCCATCACGATCGTAGATGGACCCATTCGAGTCGGATAGGGAAACCACCTTGCCGCCCAGTTCGTTGATCTTCTCAACGGTATATTGCGCTACATTTCCCGAACCGGAAACCGTACAGACTTTACCCTGAAGAGAGTCACTCTTGGTCTCGAGCATATTCTGTGCAAAATATACTGCCCCATAACCGGTGGCTTCGGGGCGAATAAGGGAACCGCCCCAGTTCAGGCCTTTTCCGGTCAATACGCCGGTGAATTCGTTCCGCAGGCGCCGATACTGGCCAAAGAGATATCCGATCTCTCGCGCTCCAACGCCGATGTCACCGGCCGGTACGTCGGTATCCGGACCGATGTGCCGCGATAACTCGGTCATAAAGGACTGGCAAAATCGCATCACTTCGTTGTCGGACTTGCCTTTGGGATCAAAGTCCGAACCGCCCTTGCCACCGCCCATGGGCAATGTCGTCAGCGAGTTCTTAAATATCTGCTCAAAGGCCAAAAACTTTAGAATGCCTAGATTGACCGTTGGATGGAACCGTAACCCGCCCTTATAGGGTCCAATAGCGCCATTGAATTCGATCCGGAATCCCCGGTTTACTTGTGGAACCCCTTTGTCATCGATCCAGGGAACGCGGAACATGATGACCCGTTCCGGTTCGATCAAGCGTTCAAGGATGCGGTTCTCTTCGTATTCAGGATGCGCATCCAACACCGGTGTCAATGTTTCGAGTACCTCTCGCACAGCCTGATGGAATTCCGGTTCCGCTGGATTCCGTTTGGTTGCGAGTTGGATAATGTCGGAGATGTACGCCATTTGTTGTGTCCTCCGTAATAGCGTGGTTGCCCGTTTCGATTCCCCACTGACCGCGGCGCATGCCGACGTTGCCCGGTTGCTGCCCTTAGCCGCAACGCCGTGCTGGGGGTCACCCCGCGATACCCGCAACATCATTAATCGGAAGATGTATGCCGGTTCAGAAAGTATATCTAAATCGAAGCCCAAGATCAATAAATGCAGAATCAGGCCACAAGTTGGTGTTATTTGGCCACATAGCGGTATATTACTGAGCACCTCCCTAGCAAAAACTTTTCAATAATCCGGCAAATATGCCGGTTCTTTTTGAATGAGGGCTCGAGGAATGCTACGATGCTTATTTGATTATGGTATCGTTTTACATCCGAGGGGGATAGAGTGGATATCAAGACGCGTCGGCGAATAATGGCCGTTTTACGGGTTCTTAAGGATAGCCGAACTCCCCTGGGCAGTCATCGGATTGTCGAGATGCTTGCCTTCACGGGATTGGACCTGGGCGAACGAACTGTCCGGAATTACCTTGCTCTGTCGGATGAAATGGGCTGGACGGAAAACCTGGGTCGGCGCGGACGGCGATTGACCGCGAAAGGTGTTCGCGAGCTTGAGGGCGCCTTGGTGATGGACAAGGTAGGCTTTGTGCTTGCTCGCGTGGATAGCTTGTCCTATCAGATGGATTTCGACCTGGCTACGCGAAAAGGCCACATCATCCTTAATATATCCACTATCGACCTCGTCGATTTGACCCCGACGGTGGAGATTCTCACGCGGATATACGACGCAGGTTTTGGTATGGGTCGTTATCTTGCATTGGGATTTCCTGGTGATTTTCTTGGAGGCTTCCGTGTACCGGAAGGTCGCGTAGGCATTGGGACCATGTGTGGGGTCAGCATCAACGGTACCTTCCTACGCGCCAATATCGCGACTACATCCCGGTTTGGAGGCTTGCTCCAAATGGATGGCGGATCCCCGCAGCGCTTTACTCAGATTATCACCTATGATGGCTCCTCACTCGATCCCCTTGAAATCTTCATTCGCGGTCACATGACCAGCGTCGGGGAGGTTGCCCGTTCAGGATCGGGTATGCTCGGGGCCAGCTTTCGCGAAGTGCCTATGGTGGCCTTGCCCGAAGTCCAACGTATCATCCATGAATCAGAGCGGGCCGGAATCTATAACGTGCTTGCTCTTGGATTGCCCAATCAGCCTCTGCTCGATATCCCTGTCGCACAGGGCCGGGTTGGATTGGTGGTTTCGGGTGGGCTCAACCCCATCGCCGCCGTCGTCGAGGCCGGCATTGGGGTGAGTAGCGACGCCATGAGCACCTTGTGTCCTTTTGAAGCATTGGTCGACTATACCCGCCTTCCCGATATAATCGCCAATAAGGGAATCTGACACTCAGGTTTGCTCTGATTCCCAAGCCGTCTCGAACATAGCTTGGGCGTTTTCGAGGCGTACATCCCAATGCAACTCCGTCGTCGAGCCCATAAAATATCCCCGACTGTACGTGTCGGCAATGGCCTGGCGACATACGGTTCGCACCTCTTCCGGGGTACCATTGGAAAGCAGCTGACTGACATCGATGCCCCCCGTTAGGAACAATTGCGGATAGGCCTCCCGAACTTCCTTCACATGCATTCCTGCCAAGACCTCGAGGGGATTCAATCCATCAATGCCTGCATCGACCAAATCGTCGAGCACGCCCCATAGGTTTCCGTCCGAATGAAACAGGCACAATGTACCCCGTTCGTGCCAGGCATCATTAAGTCGTTTCAGCCGAGGAACCCAAAGTTCTCGCAACCAATCCGGCGAGAACAACGTCCCTGTTTTGTGGGCGATGTCATCATAGGTCAGCGCAATGGGGATATAGTCCGGATTGGCAATGGTCGCTACCCGCCGGAGTTCCGCCTGGCTGTTGGCCTCGATCCATTCCTCAACCAAACCTGGATCCTCGATCATGAGGTAGGTAAACAACTCGAACCCCGCGGCCCAGTACATCTCAGTGAGGCCTACGCCGCTTTCCAACACGAATACCGTCGGATCGTTTCGTCCTGTTGGATCGCCTTTTGCAAAATCGGCCCACCGGGCTTCGACCATCTGTTGCACCTGAGTTGCATGCTCTTTCCCATAGACCCGTCTGTTCGCCTCGCGAATCCGTTCCTTTACCCATTCGGCCAAGGTCGGCACATCATGGAACGGTCGTTCGATGATCCAACTGGTATACCGTTCATCCTGAATCACCAATCCGTCTTGACGCTTGGTGACACCTGGCTCCTGAGGCCCTGCGACCATACGTGTCATGTCGAGAGCATGACCCACAGCGATTCCGACGGTCTCCGACCCGTTTTCGACCGTCAACGGCCGCCCGGCATAGTGTTCGGTTATGGCGTCATTCTGGATGATGTCGTATAACGGAACCCGATCCGTCTCTTCGAATCGGGCCGTCCGCATCACCCGTTCCCGCTTCGTCATTGCTGCCATGGAACCTCCTTCCGCATATACTAGATCCAAACTCATCTCTCCCAAGCAGGCGGGATTCTAGCAGACTGGACGCCTTGATCGCAGCTCATCATGACAATCCGTTTCAGGTATTGGCGGGACCGCGAAAAAAAGAACGCGCCGGCATCCGGAAAAACGCCGACGCGTGAACAGATACGATTCGCTAGCTACGCCAAAACGATCCCTGCTGCAGGCTCGATGGCGCGGAAAGTGAAGGATTCGGTCAAATAGAGTTCGACTTTCTTCGCCGTATGGGTCCAGTATCCGATGGAGAGGTCCTGACCTACATTCAGCTCAAAATCGCCTCCTCGCATGGACACCAGCACCCCCCCTTCGATAGCGGCGCTCCATAACACGGATCCCTGGACCATATCTCGGATGACCCGCCGCAGGGGATACCCCGTTTTGGTGCTTTGCATGAGCGCGTGATATCGTTTGGGCTCGAGAACGAGGGCATAGGGACCGTCGATGCTGGCCAACTGCAGTTCTTCGATACCCTTGGCTACCGCAACCGGCAACTCCTCAATTTTATCGGAAAGCTCGATAGGCTTGTGAGGACAGGCCTCCGATATGCCTTTGATCTGACCTTCAGCGAAGCCTTTCAAAATGGCCTTGTCTTCGAATAGGGCGGTCTTAATGGCGGCCTGAGTAAGTGGATCCAAATCCGCATCAGCGCATCCCCGCGTCACATCGTCCAGCTCAAAGATCTCGAGTTCAAAAGGAACTCGAATCTCGATAAGCGGTAAGACCCGTCGTTCTGCCCATTCGACGCCGTCGCTCTTCTTGTTTTCGTCATAATCGAGTCGGCCTAGGTTCACTGCGGCTGCCTGCCAGCCCCGAGGCCCATTCAGATCAACGATTTGTCGACCGGCCAGATAGAGCTTCAGAATCCGTGCGGCTTCTTCATCGATCTCTTCCCATGCTTCTTGGGTGATAGGGGCTAAGGAACGTCTTAAAATATCGGTCATGGTATGTTACCTCCAAGTGATTGTATCTTCTTCGATGTTACGGATGTTAGCTCTTCAAGGAACCGATGCCCAAATCACCCGATTTGGGTTTCTCCGCACCGCCATCGATGCTTTCACCCGTCTCCGCGGCCTCCTCGACTTCGAGCAGGGGCGCATTGGTGAACAGATAGGTGCGAAGCTCTTCATCAAACTCGGGCATGCGACGTCGCAGCCATTCGATCGCCATGGCGGCATGTTCGATTTCCTCGTCTCGGTGATGAATCAGCATCGCCTTGAGTTCCGCATCGCCGGCTAGCTCAGCCCTCCCGTGGTACCAGTCAACGGCCTCAAGTTCCTCAACGAGCGTGGTCAACGCTCGATGCACATCGCGTGTCTCTTGAGATAATTCCGATGGCGGTTCATGGTATTCGATGGTCATAAAATCACCCTCCACTTTTCCTTCAGTAGGTATATGTGTTTCTGCGGACAATGCCCGCTTTCCATTTCAGGACACTATAGGCGGATTGTGCGCCGAGTACAACCTCATGCCAACCCACAACCTATGGTCCGTTATTCCATTGGCTGGCGCGTTTCATGCAGTATTGCATGAGAAACGTCCTTTACAGCGCTCGATATAGCCGCTTTTGTGCTCCCACGAATGGTCAAAGTGTATCATACCCTACAAAACATGCGAAATTTCTGTCACAGTAAACGTTCAGCAAAGCAGTGAACCCAAAGAGGATCGGGCTGTGCCCCAACGTCAGCGGCATCGAGGTCAGCATCCGGAAGACGGTCGTCTATTCGCACCAGCGTGGATCCCGGTGTTGCGACAAGCAGTTGCTGACCTATCGTTCCTGCTTACCCGGGGATATGCCCAAAAGGCTGCCCTAAAGCTCGTAGGCGACCACTATCAACTTGCACTGCGCCAACGACGAGCGGTCCTTCTTGCAGCATGTCCCGATACTGCCATTAAACGGCGAAAACAGACCCTGGCTTCACCCGATAATATATCTGACATTGCGATTGATGGGTTCAACCAGCTGATTTTTGCTGAAACCCTGCTGAGCGGAGGAATGGTGTTTCGCTGTCGAGACGGATGCATTCGCGATCTATCAGGCGTCCATGGTTCCTATCACCGAGTCTGCGAAACCCAAAGGGCAGTTCATCAGATCGGAATCAATCTCGCCCGACTGGGCATTACTCACGCTCAATGGTATTTTGACGCACCCGTTTCAAACAGCGGCCGCGTCTGCGCCATGATTCGAAAGATCGCAGCGTCGCACGGATGGCACTGGGAAGCCGAACCTCGTCATCATCTGGATGCGGAGCTGACCAAATTGAATACGCCCGTCGCTACATCGGACAGTTGGGTTCTTGATCGGGCAGAGTCATGGGTCAATCTCAGCGCTCTTCTGCTTGACCATGCAGAACAGCCCCTTTCAGTTGTCGACCTAGCCAATGATGGATCTGCATAGTTCATCCTGTTTATGACAAAAGACGGGTTTGTGGTGTATTATGGTTTATGAATTTGGCTGGATTCTAGAAATTGGGACTGCCTGGGCATGGTATGGTGTTTTGTTTTAGGGTGTAGGCATGGCAGGAAGCTGGCGTTTTGACGGTTCTTCGTCGAGCATTCCGGCAAGGTTTCCCAGAAGTTATATACTTCAAGAAGGAAATACTGATATCTTCATGGTTATTTACTGCTTTTTAGGCCAAAATACCCTGCATGTAAATGTGGAATAGAAATTGCTCTACCCTTTTAGTCACCCAGGGAAAAGCCAGTTTAAGTGGAGAAACTCTATGACGGAGCAATGGTATTACAGAATGGATGCGGAAGGTGAGACGCCCATGAGTAGGGCCGTAAAAAGCGGCCATCTTGCGTTGACCGAACTTATGCTTCATCAACGTGACAAAGATGATCCCGATACGGCAGCGGGAGATTCATTGTTGCAACGGGCCGCTTATTGGGGGTTGGACAACGCTGTTCGAAAGTTGTTGGACCATGGAGCTGATCCGTCTGAACGGGATCAACTGGGCGAAACGCCTTTGCACAGGGCGGGTCGACGTGGGCACTTGGATGCCGTCCTTGCATTGATCGAGCGAGGGGCCGATATCAATGCGGTAAATGAAATGGGTATGACCCCGTTGCATTGGGTTGCGCTGAATGGACGCCGCGATGTCGCTCAGGTTTTGGTGGAAAGCGGAGCCGAAGTGAACCGGCGCGATGATGCCGTAGGCGGATTGACTCCCTTGGCGATGGCAAAGTTGATGGGATATGAGGACTTAGCCGAGTTCCTGGGTGAACGCGGCGGATCGTGGTGAGTGGGCCAACGCGCATCGGCCCAGCCATGGGGGCTGGAGCCGATGCGCACTTTTATGATGCAGACCTAGACCACTTCGAGGGCGTCTCGATCCGGTAAAGCGGGGAAGGGGGCGTGGGGTTCTCTCTGATACCAAAATACCGTTGATGCAATATCATCCTGTAATGGCAAATACCGTCCTCCACTACGCCATCCTAGCGCTTGAATGGTCACCCGGAGGTTCTCCTCGAATCGAATCGGGTCCATAATATGCCAACGATACATCCCAAAACGCTGCTGCGATCGGTAGGTTCCGTCGGGACGAATGACCTGATGGAGTCCCGCATAGGCGGTTGAGAACTCGGTGTACTGGCCTTCGCGGTCGAAATTGTACGATCCGCAGAAATAGTCTTCCGTACCTGTGCCACAGATGGTCGGCCAAGTATCGTCGTCCATAAAAAACTTAATCTCACCTTCTCCCCACCAGCCCGCGTTGTTCACCTGCCAGGCAAGGTAGGTGCCCACATAATGGCCCTGGCCTTGAATGCCATCGACCAAAACGTGGTCCGTCTTGTAGGGTAGCGGATTTGAACGCCGCCATTGGGCGTGTAGATAGGCGCAGTCCTCAGAAACATCGGTAAGCGTGTAGTTGATTTGGTAATACAGCACCATGGCTTCATCGGCGATGTTTTCCACCGTGATGCGGCAATGCTTTCGGAACGGCATCTCCCAATAGCAGTTAAAGGCGCTGCCAGGATTGACGCAAACCGCTAGCGAATTCAGATGGGCATATTGTCCCCAGCCCATGCCAAAAAAATCGCCAATGGGACATTCAATGCTGGGTGTCTCTTCCCCGTCCCAGAAAAACCGGATTATGCTATACCGCCAATTGCCCGATGGGGTCATCCAGATCTGCTGAATTGCGCCGGGCCCTTCGATATCTGCCAGCTCGAATGTCTGTCCCGGTTCGATGCGAACCGACGGCGAAACTTTCCATCCCCGCCCCAAGTCGCGCGCGCATCCGGCCCCGGTTCCTTCTGTAGCC
>PWNM01000322.1 GCA_003557825.1 Candidatus Hydrogenedentota bacterium
AAGCCGATGGTATCCGTCCTGAATTCCGGCCGCAAGCACTTACTTGGACGATTGAGCTTTACTGGATCTACTGCTATATACATGGAAAATATCTGCACCGAAAGGAGCCCTTCAAGCTGATCGCGGCACAACAGGAGCTTTTCCATGCTCACCTTACGATACTCCATGCGCTGAACCCGGATATATCATTTGACTGGTGGCCCATTCTCAGCAATAACCTGGTGGACAACCAGCATCGGAGGCTCTTACTCTCCTATTTTGGAAATGGAGACTGGCAGGTCATACGCGATGGGCTTGAGCTATAGATGCGTGCGTTTTCGGAAGATGCTAGGGCTGCCTGTAAGAAATGGGAGGGTGAGTATCCGGAGATTTTTGAGATGGCTGTCTTCGCTCACCTTCGATGTATTTTGAACGAGCTTCAATCGTGAAGCTGGGCTGTGAGTATCTCGAAGTATTGCGCCTAACGCCAGATTTCACGATTACGCCATTGTTCAACGGCTGAACGAACGCCCCAGATAAAAACGAAGAGTCCTGTAACGATGGATATAGCAAGTCCAATCCAGAGTGAAATGGGCCTAAATGTAAAAATAACCTCATTATCGCCCTCGGTCAACAGCACGCCACGAGATACTCCGTCGACAGGAAACACTTCGCTCGGTTCGCCGTTCACGGTAGCGCGCCAACCGGGGTACCAGGAATCGGCCAAGACCAGAATACCGGGGCGTGTATTGTCATCTACATGAACCACAATACGCGTATGAGACTCTTCTACAATACGAGCTTCCGCTTCAGGTTCGGGCGCACTGGCGGGAGGAACGACATTTTCAACAAGAGGCGGCGCTTCCTCGTCAAGCATTGCTGGGTCGAATTCTTCGACTTCACGCCCGGAATAGGCCACCCAAGCTCGAGGTTTTGCTCCCAGATCGTTAAATAGCATCGCTCCGGTCGGGAACACGTGCTCAACGGCAAGCATGTGCCGTATCTGTGTAAACGGACCCTGTTGGACATCCTCTCGGGTCAACAGAAGCGCCCGGGAACCGAGGCGTCGCATCAGGAGCGGGCGATTCTCGACCTCCTGAATAAAGGCCGCATGGCGACGCATATGGATGCCACTTGCGCTGTATAATTGCGGGACATCATTAGCGGCCAAGGGCCAAGACTGAATCCCATGGGTTCCCCCGACGCGCTCATCCATTCCTTTGAGAGATTCGATAAAGGGAGTCTCGGGATATAGGTGTTCCGGCTCGGTGAAGCGCATGGATGGCTGAAATATCATCAAAAGGTCGATTGTAATGAGAAAGGCCAATGCATATCCCATCAATTGAGTCGATGGACGCAACAAGGTCACCGTGAGAAGCACGTTCAGGGCGATAAGAAGGACCAACACCGTAACGATCTGGCGTAAAAGGGTGGGGCCGTCAGGGTTGAAGTCGGACATGCGAACCACGATGGCTATGATGACAAATATTAAGAATATCGGGACCGTCAGCGCAAGTCGTTTCAAGGTCTGTTTACACCCGATGGCATCAAGTTCAATCCATTCATCGGCCGATTCGGCGGCCATCAAGGCGATGGCGAGCACGTTGCCAATCATCAGATGAGCGGGTGTTATGAGATTCAGGATCGGGATGCTGTGAAACAGGTGCGTACCTATGGTTCCGAGCAGGGTCATGACTAGCGTTGCAAGTAACATCGCCTCAACGCGTACACGTCGAATAGCGGCGGGAAAACCCCGCAGTGCAAACCACAGAGGCAACAGGGCCAAAGGAAGAAGCCCCATGTAGAAAAGATGCGGGGCGCTGGTCAATGGACTGGCGCCAGCCTCCTGAACGGAACTCAGGAATCGGGGCATCACAGCGCTTACGATGTCGAGGATACTGGGTATAGATTCGGTTCGTTGTGCTGGGATCACCGCCTCTCGGACAAATTCAATATAGGGTACGATCTGAACGGCCGCAAGGCCGATAGCTGCCAGGATAACTGTGGTTAGCGTAAGACCTATTCCGATCATATTATGACGAGCTGTACGACCAAGCAGCATGCGGAATTTTGCAAAGAGCAGACAAAAAAGACTAGCGCCGAAAACGGCCTCCGGCTCGCCGCCCAAGAGCATTGCGGTCAACACGAGCACCGTCCAAGGCCACATATGCCGAAGATCGAGGCTCAACCGATCGACAAAGAGCACCAAAAGAGGTAACCATGGCATCACGTCCGAGATGGGCTGGCCCAAGCCGGACAACAGTAGCCCACTTAGCTGATAGGTCAGGCCGACTACGAGCGCCATCGGAAGGGGCAGTCCAAACATGCGGGCCATTATCAGGGCGCACAAGCCTGCCACGACCAGTTTCAGCCATGCCGAAACCTGTAAAGCTTGCTCGAGTGGAAGCAGATAGAATGGCGCTGTAAACGGGGAAAGGGTTCGGCTCCGCCATAGGGCATAATAGGGCATGCCGCAGCTTTCGTTTGGATTCCATAGCAGCGACTCATTTTCGTCCAAGCCGCGGCTTAGAAAGAGACGCCAAGGTAGGTAACGAGTGGTTTCGATAGAAGGCTCGACAGGCGTATCAACGTCCATGTCGGAAGACCGTGCATCCTCCCATGGGGGTAGGAAGAAAATCCCTTCCGTATCGCCGGGAACTGCCCCGTGTAATACTGGGTGGAGAGCAATCCCTGCCACCAGTGCGATGCATGCCAGGCAAAGAGCGTATTCTAGTAAGCTACGGACGTTAAGCCGCACGACTCTGGCACTCTCTAATCGGTATCAAAGTTCGTTCCCCAAAGGCCAGAGAGGTTCCCATCCCCGGCATGGTGGACCGGGGATCACCGATCCACATCATGTCCGCTTTTTGGGCGGGGTGTGAATGCTCTGGCCAAAGTAGTCTTCTGCCGCTTCCATAACCGTTTCGGCAAGCGTGGGATGGGTATGAATGGTATGAGCCAATTCGGCCACCGTTGCTTCCATCTTCATGGCTACCGCGGCTTCGGCGATTAATTCGCCTGCCTCCGCGCCTAGTATATGCACGCCGATTACCTCATCGGTGCGGGCATCTCCGATGATCTTGACCAGTCCTTCCTGTTCATTCATCGTTGCGGCTCGGCCGCTCGCCATGTAACTGAATCGCCCAATTTTAACGTCAATTCCGGCCTCACGAGCCTGTTTTTCTGTCATGCCTACATCGGCGACTTCCGGCGAAGTAAAGGTGCATGCCGGTACGACGCGGTAGTCCATGCGCTCGTTTCCGCCGGTGGCATTTACCGCGGCGACCAACCCTTCCGCCGAGGCGCCGTGGGCGAGCATCGTTTTGCCTGTTACGTCGCCGATGGCATAGATGCCTTTCACGGAGGTCTCCATTCGTTCGTTTACTTCAATGACGCCGCGATTGCCGAGTTTGACGCCCAGATCCGGTGTTTCCGACACCACTTCGGAATGGTAATGCCGTCCGATACTCACCAGCACCAAATCTACTTCAAGAGTATCCGCATGAGCGCCTTTAAGTTCCGCCCGAACGCCAGATTGGGTCACGTCGAGCTTGGCTACGGTTGTTTCCGTCCGGACATCGATTTTTTTCTTCTTGAAACTAGCGGCCAGCTCCTCCGATATTTCCTCATCAGAATAGGGAACGACATTAGGAAGCATTTCGACCAAGACGACCTCTGTTCCAAAGGCATTCCACAGACAAGCGAATTCGGCTCCGATAGCTCCAGCGCCGATTACCAAGACTTTTTTAGGTACCTCTGTGAGGTCGAGGGCTTCAGTACTGGTGATGATGCGTTTGCCATCGGTTTCAAGTCCGGGGAGCTGAGCGGGCGAACTACCCGTTGCGATAATGATCGATTTGGCCTGGATCGTTTCCGAGCCTGCTTTCACAGTATTGAAACCGGTGATGCGTGCATCGCCTTGCACGACCTGGATGCCATTGGTCTTGAACAGATTGTTAATTCCGGCTTTGTTTCGGCGGACCACTCCGTTTTTCCGCTTGACCATGGCCATCATGTCAACATCCAGCGTGTCAATGACCAAGCCAAAATCGGAGGCATGTTGCATTTTGCGGTAGAGCTCTGCGCTGTAGATGAATGTTTTAGTAGGGATGCAACCCCAGTTAAGGCATACGCCCCCGATTTCCTCGCGCTCAACGATGACAGTTTTTGCGCCACGCTGAGCAGCTCGAATGGCAGCGACATATCCGCCCGGGCCGGTTCCGATGACAACGACATCACATTGAATCATGGATATGCTCCTCATAGAACACGACGCGGCGCCAAAGGCCGCGCCGTAGCTTGGGGGTTATTAGAATTCCGCAGATTCGAGGATTTTGCGTATCGTACCCATAAACTGGGCCGCAACGGCTCCATCTATGGCACGATGATCGCTCGACAAGGTCAGGTTCATCATCGGACGAATCTGAATGCCGCCATCAACGGCCACGACCCGGTCTTTAATGCGTCCCACTGCCAGAATAGCGCAGTTAGGCTGGTTGATAATGGCAGTGAACTGATCCACTCCCAAAGCGCCCAGATTTGATACGGTAAAGGTGCTACCCGAGTACTCATCGGGTGTTAGCTTCCCGGCACGGGCCTTTTCGGCGAGCGCCCTACTTTCGTTCTGGATTCCCTCAAGACTCATATTCTGAATCCTGTGGATAACAGGTACGATTAACCCTGCCGGTAAGGCCACGGCAAACCCGAGGTTGATATCCGATAATTGTTCAACGGCATCACCCAACCAGCGTACATTAACTTCGGGGTGCTGCCGGATAGCCTTTGTTACGGCGTACAACACGATGTCGTTAAACGAGGGTTTGAATCCTTGTGTCGATTTGCGAAAGGCGGTAGCTGCCTTCATGTCGACCTCGAAGGTAACATAGTAATGGGGAGCTGAGAATTTGCTTTCTACCATCCGCTGGGCGATAACGCGTCGCATGGGAGATAGAGGAACTCGCTCGCCCTCGGTTGCTGGTGCGCTTTCGGTCGCTGGTGCGCCCACGGGGGCCTCTGCAGCCTGCGCTACATCGGCTTTCATCACCTTGCCACCTGGGCCTGTTCCTTGGACGCCGGCAAGGTCTACGCCGGCATTTTCTGCCATGCGCTGGGCAGTCGGCGATGCTTTTACACCGCCTCCGGCAGCTGCCAGTGCCTCTACATCCGCTTCCATGACCCGCCCCATGGCTCCACTTCC
Source organism: Candidatus Hydrogenedentota bacterium (assembly GCA_003557825.1). GTDB lineage: Bacteria > Hydrogenedentota > Hydrogenedentia > Hydrogenedentales > SLHB01 > PWNM01. The sequence goes on from PWNM01000322.1 coordinate 5,177, forward strand.
ATTAGCCTGAGTCGGGTCGACGCCGAGGGTTTCTGCTCGTTTTCGGGCGCGCGGCGATACCCCTTTTCCTCCGTCTTCAGATGGCGGAGGAGTTGGCGCCCGTTCGGGGGATAGCTCCTGGGTTGCAGGTGTCGCAGGAAGGGGTTCATCAGAAGGCGTTGTCGCAGCGGAATCGCCACCCTGATACTGACTCAAGTCCGGCAGTTCTTCGTCAGCCTCGCCAACCATAGCCACGACCGTCATTACGGGTACGAGTTCATCTTCCGGTACCAGGATCTTTCGCAGGACCCCTGATGCGGTAGACTCGCATTCAATCTCGGCTTTGTCCGTTTGTACGGTAAATAGCAATTCCCCTTGTTCAACGGGATCGCCTTCTTTTTTTAACCATTGAACGATGGAGGCTTCTTCCACCGATTGACCCAACTGCGGTAGTTTAATCTCGTGCATTGTCCGTTCCATTTACGTTGTAGCCGTGATAAAGCAACTATGGTTTCCAAGAGGGGAGCATCCCCATGTCCTTCGAGCTTCACCCCTCACTGGCATGGATGGAATTGGTTTCCAGCATCAGCCGCCCCAAAGGAACACCCCATATCGTACTCAATATGCGCTGTATCGTGCAACCGAAGGGGTTGTTTTGTTCAAAAATATAATGAAGGAATTGACTTGTGGTACTCGTATAATGGTTCAATCACCCATTGGCTATTCCGTTTATGATAACATAGCCGGGAATATAAGCTTCCATGGTTGGTCATAGCGGTGACGGTTTTGGAATAGCATTTTTCCGTCCTTTGTTATTTGCATGTTACTATATTCCATCATTCGGAGGAACCATGAAAATAATACTAGCGCGACCTAGAGGCTTCTGTGCGGGTGTTGAACGGGCAATCAAATGCGTAGAAGAAGCCTTGGAACGATACGGCCCGCCCGTGTATGTCCTCAACGATATCGTGCATAACGCTCATGTTGTCAGTGATTTACGGGACAAGGGCGCCGTGTTTGTCAAACGGGTTGATGATGTGCCCAAAGGGGCGCATCTGCTGTTCAGCGCCCATGGCGTCGGCCCGGATCGATATGAGCATGCGAATCAATATGAAATGCAAGTCATTGACGCCACCTGTCCGCTTGTCGAAAAAGTCCATAACGAAGCCCGTCGTTTTGCCGCAAAGGATTTTACCATTGTGTTAATCGGAGAGCCCGGCCATGATGAAACGGTTGGTACTATGGGATGGGCTCCTGAACATATCCGAAGGGTACTCACCGTTGAGGATGTCGAGGCGTTGGAGGTTCCCAATCCGGATCGCATTTCTTACATCACCCAAACCACGCTGAGCGTTGAGGATTGTTCCCGTGTCATGGAAGCCCTAAAACAGAAATACCCCAATATACAGGGGCCTCCAAAAGCAGATATATGCTACGCCACCTCGAATCGTCAGGCTGCGGTGAATGCGCTCTCACCCGAAGTGGACCTTGTATTGGTTGTCGGTGATCGAGAGTCGGCCAATTCGAATCGGCTTGCTGACATCTGTCGAGCAAAAGGCAAGCCGGCCCATCTTATTTGCGATGCCTCCGCGATCGATGATGCCTGGTTCGACGGGGTTGAATCGGTACTGATAACGGCAGGCGCATCGGCTCCTGAACGCCTAGTTCAGGGGGTTATTGAGTACCTTCAAAGCAAAGGCCCAACGGAGGTAGTCGAGAGCGAAGTCATGGCTGAGAACGTCCATTTCAACCTACCAAGGGAACTCTCTGCCCGGAAATAGTCTTGCTTTTTCGATGTTTCTGTCGAGGCTCGATCCCTTTGCCGCCATATATGGTATTGCCCTTCCCAAAGGTTGCACATATATTGTAGTCGTGATACAATCACCCCGATATGTTGTGTGGAACGGGTCCAAGTAGGATCTCAACCGCCAAATATGGGGGGTGTGATGCGTCCTGAAAAGCCGGAAGGAATCGGAACATGAGACGCCGCGGCTTGTTAGTTAGATTCCCGGCGGATCCATTTTGTCTCGATTCCCTCATGCCGGATTTTCATGCTGCCGCGCTTGCGGAGCAGGGTTGCTGTGCAGGCCATGAGGTCGAAGTAGTGGATTTCGGCACAGCGGCCGTGCGGACCACCCTGATTCCTGAGTCGGCAAGGCGGTATGCGGAACGGTGGTTCGACCAAGACTGGGCGCAAGCGGACCGTGGCTCCCTCATAAAGTCGATTTCCAAACTACGCGGTCCATTGATTGCCAAGGCCTTTTGCCGCGCTCGAACAGTGGCAGGGGAAAGATATGCCGAATGGTTGCCCTTACCTGCGGACTATATTTTATTTTTTGTACATACGCCGGAAGACTTTGAAGTCGCGTGGGCTATGGCTCGGGAAGTACGTCGTAGTGCCCCACGAACGCATCTGGCCTTGACTGGAAGCCTTGTTTCGTCTTGGCGCAGTTCTCCCCAGTCCATACCCCGCCAGTCTAATGTGTTCGAATGCTTGTTTGAGCCGACTATCGCGGGATGCTATACGGAATGGGCGGAACAGAGTTCAATAGAACAACGCAGCAACGGGGCTACAAGAATGGGTCCCGATGGGTTTCCGCAGTTTTGGGATCCATCTGAACCACTGCACTTGGGATCGGCTCCAAGTTACGACCCCATGTATTATCCTGCCCTGGCGCA
>PWNM01000541.1 GCA_003557825.1 Candidatus Hydrogenedentota bacterium
AGTTTCCCCGAACTCGTCGCTTGCGTCTCCGCCGGAGGAGGCGCCACGCTCCCGGGATATTGCGCTTCAACCGCACCGGCCATGCTATCGGCAGAAGCTTCTAGTTGCCCCTCCATACTGCCTGCCAGGCTTTCCGCCTTGGATGACACCAACGCGGCGATACGCCGGAACGGCGCAAGCATAGCTTCTTTCAGGCTGACAGGATTATCTACTGTCGCCACCACACGTACATCCCATTCCTTTCCATTTCGGTCGAACAGGACGCCCCGTTTTCCGACGCCCAACTCGCCGACGGGTCCGCGGGTAACGGGCGTGACAATGTAAAAGGACGCATCATCGCGGCCGCCTATGACCTCCGAATACAATAAAAAAATGCCCGAACGTGCAGCGGCCGCACTATGCGTGGCCACATCGGCAATTCGGAAGTTAAGGGAAAATACCCGGCCGTCCATGATCATCCGCCCTGCTTCGAACATGGCCTGTCGCTCGGGATGATAGAGGTTGGGGAAGCTGACGAAATTCGTACAAAGGTCCAAGAACCCTCGTTGGAGCAGAATCACATACTCGAGATCATCCAACACATCCACGGGAATGCCTGCCTGGAGATCCTCTGCGATGAGTTCCTGCAAACGAGGTGCATAATCGCCCTCGACATAGCTGCGTAACGCCTCGATGCCAATGGCTTCAACCTCGCCTCCCTTTTTCGCATTGACCCACGCTTCATATGGAGTGAAAGCGGCTTTTACGGTTTGCCACTGCGTAGGCGTGAGGGTCCGTCCATCAAAACGACGTCCCAACAGAATGGGCAACACCTCGGCGTTCATCCGGGACATCACGGGTCGATAAAGGGGATTGATGCCCTTGTCGAACCGGAACACCCCTTCAATGCGCGGGGGCGCGAGGGGCGCCTGCTCAAAAAAGGCGTTCGCTTCGTCTTCGGTACGTGCAGACGCCTCGACCAAAGGCGGCGGCGGAGCGGGGCGGCCAAGCGCTTCGGCAAAAGCCGCAAGCTCGCACTGCCGAAAATAGGTATCCAATAAAGGCGCCGCCTCGGCATAGGTTCGATAACGCTCCGGCGTGTCGGGGCCGAATGGCAGCAGCGCGCCTTGGTCCGGATCGGTAGCCGCATGGTCATGCCACGTGAGCAACATGCGGGCATTGGAGATAAAGGCCTCGAGTTGGGACCGGTCGACCCCGACGGCTCCGCTACGGTCAGAAACGCCGCCCATGGTATCGAGTATGGCTTGCGCGAAGGCCCGTAGCTCCGGGTCTTCAATGGCCCCGGGCGGGATAACCCCGTCTCCATTCTGTTGGCCCTGGGCAAAAATCGCACTTCGGTTGCGCAGTTGGTCGTAGGAGATGTGCCCCGATTCCGTCATACCCAGGTTATGGATAATGCGACAGGCCCCTTCATACAACTGGAGGCCCCGACCATCTTCGCGGTTCAGGGCCTCCAGTTCGAGAATGTCGCTTCGTTGGGTAATGCCATCGAGGGCTCGCAGAACCTTCAGCAACCATGCGGCGGCATTGCGTATATCAACGCTTCGGATTCGGCCATCAAAATCCGCATCCAGCCTTTCGAGCAGCGCCGGATCGCAGGTAAACTGCGAGATCGGAGCGCTCATGGCCACCCAAAAGGGCTCGTCCAGATGCTGCAATGCAGCGAGGTCATCGGCCGTTTCGAGGCGGACCTGATAGACGCCGCCATAATTGTTAAAGACAAACCGTTGATCGGCACGGATTGTCATGGGCGATGTTCCTCTATGGCATTGTAAATCTACGGGTTGCTATTCGGTCACAATTTCGACCAGCTCGAGATCAAATTCAAGATCCTTGCCGGCAAGGGGATGATTGGCATCAACCGTCACATTTTCCTCGGTCATATCGACCACGGTGATGAGCATGGGCGGCGCATCCGGGCGCTGCACTTGATAGGTCCGGCCGACTTCAACTTCGACGGAATCAGGGAACTCTTCGCGAGGAAGCTCTTGCACCATATCATCCCGAAACGGGCCATAGGCCTTGTCGCTTGGGATGCTGGCGGACTTGGTTTCACCGGGAGCCATCCCAAGGACAGCTTCTTCGAATCCGGGAATAATCTGCCCCGACCCAATGGTGAACTCGATGGGACCGCGTTGTTCGGAACTATCGAACACGGTTCCGTCGGAGAGTTTGCCTGTGTAGTGAACCCGAACGGTATCGCCTTGACTGACTTGGTCCATGGGTCCTCCTTTCTGGGGGTTTTGGCCTTGGGCCAACATCGTTTACTTGTCCCATGATAACAAACCCATCCGACCAAATTCGTATTTTACCGAGAAATGCGATTGGACTACGGCAAAAAAGACGGATTCTTTGCTCGAAAACAAAGCCATTCCCGTGCCAAAACAGGATCCTTGCCTGGTTCAAAATCGGCACAAGACTCGATGTTCTCGAAACCGGCAACGCGCAGCATCAACGTCATTTCATCCATGCCATACCAGCGCAAAATGAAATCCTGTAGCTCCTCGGCCACCACTTTGCCGTTGCTGCTTTTTTCGTAGCGCAACTGGTTGTGCTCGAGGTGGCGGATCATGTCGTATCGAGTGGCGCTGTACAATGTAAGAACATCACCATTGGAACAATCGATGCGTCGCAATAACCGCACCGTACCGTCAGCATGCTCCGGTATGCGAGGCACATCGAGGTCGAGGTAGAGCGAACCGCCGGGCCTCAGATGACATCGCAAGACTTTTAGTGCATCCATGGCTTCCTGGGTGCTGAGGAGCATCATGGAACCAAACGCGAGAAGGATGGCATCGTAACGGTCCGGAAGTTCGAGCGTTTCGATGCGGGCGCATCGCAGGCGGGGCGCCAGTCCGCGCTCCTCGCAGTGCCGCCGGCAATAGGCAAGCATATCTTCCGACGCATCGATGCCTTCGACGACAAGCCCCGACTCAAGCAAAGGGATGAGCAACCGGCCTGTTCCCACAGCGGCCTCGAGAATCGGTCCGGCCGTCGAGCGGAGTTCATTCAAATAATACATCACGTCAGGATAGGTTACGCCAATCGGTTTGGTCCGATCGTAGAACTCAGCGCACAAAGGCCCATAATCTCGTCGTGGGTTCATCATGCTTCCTGTTGATCATGCCCGGTCAAATATGGTGAAGTATGCCATAGTAACAAAGGCAAGGAGCAAACTGTTGGGGGATTAGTTTGCAATTCTTTCATACACCATTATAATGGGCGTATGTTGGAGTAACTTGGTGGTGAATCACATCAACGTGTGCGAAGGAGGGGATAATATGGCTAAGAAGAAGCTGAACATTGCGCTCATCGGAACGAAGTTCATGGGCAAGGTTCACAGCAACGCGATTCACAAGGCAAACATGTTTTTCGATTTGCCTGTGGATCCGGTAATGAAGGTAATCTGCGGACGAGATCCCGAGGGGACAAAAGAGGCCGCGGACAAGTTCGGCTGGGAGGAGTTCGACACCGACTGGAAACGGGTCGTCAATCGGGATGATATCGATGTGGTCGATATTTCGTCCCCAAGTAACCTGCACCACGAGATGGCAATCGAGGCGGCCAAGGCAGGTAAACACATCATCTGCGAGAAGCCCTTGGCCAATAGCGTCGAAGACGCCAAAGCCATGTTGAAGGCCGCCGAGAAAGCGGGCGTTCGTCACATGTGCGGATTCTCCTATCGGTTTGCGCCAGCCATCTGCACGATCAAGAAGATGATCAAAAACGGGGAACTGGGCGAGATCTATCATTTCCGGGCCTGTTATCAACAAGACTGGATTATGGATCCGAACTTCCCCATCAACTGGCGGCTTCAGCGGAAGGTAGCCGGTTCGGGCTCACTTGGAGACATCGGCGCCCATATCATCGACATGTGCCACAACCTCGTGGGGCCCATCGATGAAGTGACGGCATCAACCCGGACATTTATCAAGGAGCGGCCGGTAACCGAAGGCGAGGCGACTATTGCCGCGAAGCGCACGGTGGAAAGCGGTAAGAAAGCCAAAGTCGATGTGGACGACGCGGCCATGTTCCTGGCGCATATCAAGGGACAGGATACCTTTGCCACCTTTGAGGCCACCCGATTTGCGAGCGGCCGACGTAATTACAACAACATCGAGGTGTACGGCAGCAAGGGAAGCGTCCTGTGGAATCAGGAAGACATGAATGTGTTTCAGTACTTCAACTGGGGCGACAAGGGCACGCTCCAGGGCTTCCGGCGCGTCCATGCAACCGACCCGGGACATCCCTATACCGAAGCCTGGTGGCCCAGCGCTCACATTATCGGATACGAGCATCTCTTTGTCCATGAGATGAACGATTTCCTAAGCCAGTTGAACCGCAAGGAAACCACCTATCCAACTTTCGAAGATGGGTTGGCATGCCAACAGGTACTCGAAGCCGTTGAACGCTCGGCGAAGAGTCGGTCTTGGGAAAAGGTTAAGTAAGAACATCCGTGAAGGTGGATTTGGAGTTCATGGCTGGATCAACGGCCATGAACTCCAAGCCGATCAATAACCGACCAAGAAGGGAAAGAGATGATGCTGACATGCCTTGCGTTGATGGTTTCGACGAGCCTACTAGGAGCGACAGCGCTCGAAGCGGTTCCTGTTACGGACGCCGATGCACCTACGGGAATGATTGAGATACGGGGAGTCGGGGCAGGCGAATTCGACGCCGCCCTGTGGCAAGGAGGCATGCTCCACCTACTGCCTGATGAACGTCATCCGTTCCTCGAACCCCGGCCTGGGCGTTTTCGCAACATCTATGCGCCTTCCATCGTGAAACTGCCTGAAGGTTGGCGCATCTTCTACGGCGGCTTCGACGGTATCGAAACGGGCAACGATTTTATCTATCAAGTGGACACGCCGGATTTCATGTCCTTCGGCGAGCGCCATACGGTCATCAGCCACGGCGATTTCATTCATGTCTGCAATGTCAACGCCTTTCGCAATCCCGACGGCTCGTTCGAAATGATGTGTACCGTTTATCCCGACCCCGGAGGAAACAATAAGCCGGGCTACTTCTCGAGCCCCGACGGGGAGACCTGGAACGATTCGCCCATGCCCTATCATGCGACGTTGGACGACCTGGTCGCCATAGAGGGGTATGAAGATTACGAAGGCGCGGACATCAACGGGATGAACGTGCTTCTACGCGAAGGGGATAAGCGCCGCATCTACCACAATGACTTCCACAACATGGGGACGGTGTTCCGCGCCACCGGCACCGATGGCCAGCATTTTGAATTCGAGCAAGGCGTACTGGAAACCCCTTATTTTGTCAATGACGTTAAAGTATTTCAGGACGGGGGTCAAGATTGGTACTTGATGGGCCTTCATCGGAATACGCAGGGGCTTTGGTATAGCCTCTCGAATGACGGCCTGGAGTTCGAACCGACGCAGGAACTGCTCACTCCCCTCGGCGATGAAGACAATTACATTGTCGCCATCGGGTGGGTACGCGAGGGCAATCAGATCCTGGGAGTTTTGTATGGGGCGGGCGCCGTGCCTGTCCTGAACGAAAATCGGATCTTTGCCCGATGGCTCCAACACCGGGTGGTCTTCGAGGCTGAGGATGGCACGCGCTACGAAGCGGAATCCTCCTATGGACCCGAGCGACAACGTTTTGCCTTGCCTACAGAAGGACCGGTTTCGGGCGTATTCCATGTCTATGCCGAGGATGGCGAAACACCCGTAGGCGAACCGGTTCCGGCCACGCTCACGCCGGGCGAAGTCTGGGAGATTCGCTCTAGACTCGAGATACCAACCTCTTGGGGTTGTATCCCGGCGCGTCCTACGGAGGATGGTTAAACAGTACAACGCTGTGTTCCGGCCTGTTGTTTGGGTTGGAGCCGTTTGTAATGGTCACCTTGAAAAGTTAACACGGAGAATGCAAGGAAGGAGAGAACAATGAAACTTGGACTGCTTTCGGTAATGTTTGGCGACACGCCACTCAAGGAAGTGCTCGAGATGATCCGGCCCCTCGAGCTGGATACCATCGAGTTGGGGACGGGAAATTTCCCGGGCGGCGCCCATTGCCCGGTCGATGATCTGCTCGCATCGAAGCCCAAGCGCGAGGAACTACTCGCCTTAATCAAGGGGGAAGGGCTGGAGATCAGCGCGCTGAGCTGTCACGGAAACTGCCTGCATCCGGATGAGGCCGTCGGGAAAAAGATGGCCGAAGTCCAAACCAATACGATCAAGTTGGCCGAGATGCTCGGCGTCAAGGTCGTCAACGACTTCTCGGGATGCCCCGGCTCCGACGAGAACTCGACCAAGCCGAACTGGGTCACCTGCCCCTGGCCGCCCGATTATACCGAGGTTCTCGAGTGGCAATGGGAGAAAAAGGTCATTCCGTACTGGACGAAACAGGCGCAGTTCGCCAAGGACCACGGCGTCAAGATCGCCTTCGAGGCCCATCCCGGCTTCGTCGTCTACAATCCCGAAACCCTGCTTCGTTTGCGCAAGGAATGCGGTACCAGTCTTGGCGCAAACTTCGATCCGAGCCACTTCTTCTGGCAGGGCATCGAGCCCATCGAGGCCGTCCGCGCCCTCGGGAAGGCCATTTTCCATGTCCACGCTAAGGATTCAATGGTCTATGTCGAGAACGCCCGGGTGAACGGCGTACTCGACACGAAACACTACGGCGATGAAATGAATCGTTCGTGGTTGTTCCGGACCTGCGGCTATGGGCACAGCCTCGAATGGTGGAAAGACTTCGTATCGACGCTCCGCCTCGTGGGCTATAACGGCGCGCTGAGCATCGAACACGAAGACAGCCTGATGTCGAGCAAGGAGGGCCTGACAAAGGCCGTCGAGTTCCTCAAGCAGGCCATCATCCGCGAGAAACCCTCCGCCATGACCTGGGCCTAATCGGTCCATCAGGGTGGCGAGCGCAATACCGGGCCGACGGCTATCGTCGGCCCGGCTGCTTTTACGGGCAAACGGAAATACTACAAACGCATGGCGCGGGCGTAGTTATCAATAATAAAATCCCAGTTCATCAGGTTATCGAGTACCTTTTGGATGTATTCGGGACGGGCGTTTCGATAGTCGATATAATAGGCATGCTCCCACACGTCAATGGTCCAGAGCGGCTTTTGGTCATGGCGCAAGGGCATATCAGCATTGCCTGTCTTGGTCACGGCCAACGATCCGCCGTCTACTACCAACCAAGCCCAGCCAGAGCCAAACTGGGTCGTAGCCGCTTCTGTCAGGGCCTGCTTTAGGGCGTCTACGGACCCAAAATCACGGTCAATGGCATCGACCAAGGCGCCCTCGGGTACCCCGCCATTGGGTTTTAGCCCTTCCCAGTAAAACGTATGGTTCCATACCTGGGCGGCATTGTTAAAGACGCCTCCATCGGCGTTGACAATAATTTCCTCGAGCGAACGCTCCGCGTCGGCTGTTCCGTCAACCAGTTTGTTCAGGTTGTTCACATAGGCCTGATGGTGTTTTCCGTAATGGTATTCAAGGGTTTCTTCACTAATGTACGGAGCCAACGCATCTTTTGCATACGGCAATGGGGGAAGGCTAAAGGCCATGACAACTACCTCCTGCGACATCGGCCATTCGGACCATGCCAAGCATGGCATGGATCCATTCCTACGACAGGCGCTCCGGCAGACATCAACATCGGAGCGCGGTTCATGCATAAGTCTACCCCCGACATCCCAGAACATCAAATAACCACAGGCGGACCGGTTTTCATCAGCGGTGTGAAATGAAGGATTTTTCGAGCTAATGGATGGTGGTTCAGATAGGGCTTAAGGGCATTTTCGCGCTTAGGAAGCTAAGCGCGATTTTTCTTGACA
>PWNM01000601.1 GCA_003557825.1 Candidatus Hydrogenedentota bacterium
GCCGATGCCGCTACTGACGGCCAGCATGGGCGCATCATCGCCCGCCTCGTTCATCAACGCCGCCGCTTCCTGGGCGTTGCCCACGTGCCGGGTCACGAACTCGACGTTGCCCAGCTTCTGCTCGACGGCCTCAAGATGAGCCGTAATTTCCGCGAAGTCATCGGCGCACAGATCCCATCCGCGATCGGCCGGCCCCGGCCGACCGAGCATTACGCCGATGCGGATCGGTTTTTGAGCGGCCCCCGGTTGAGTGCCGGGCGTCGCGGCCAATGCCCCGGGCAGGCTGAACCCCGCCGCGGTCAGCGCTGAAGCCGTGGCCATGAACTGTCGACGGTTCATGTGATTGAACGAACAAGCTTCACACATCGTCATACTCCTTTCTGCCGCATGGGCTTGGTGGAACTGCTTTGAAAGGCAAAGCGGACTCGACCGCTAGAGAGAATGGGGGAAGGGTGTGAAGGCGTATGGGAAGAGGGCGCACTCCTGCGCACAGTTCCAGATCTGCTGACCAATCGGATTCAACTGCTCCGTGGCTCCTATGCGCCTAGGTGCAAGGATACTGCGCCCCCATACCCGATGTCCAATAGGACTCGTCGGGGGATTCCAGAATGCGATGTGCGTCGTGTGTTACGTGCCGTGTTTGGCCAGTTTCTCGAACAAGTCGCGGAAGATGCCGTTGCGGTTGATTATGCGCACCATCCGGATAAAGTGGCGGCCCTGGTCGAGGCTATACGTTTTTTGGTCGGTCACGATGGGGCTATGGACGAGTTCCGAATGCAACCAGGCGCTGTTGATGAGCCAGGCCACGGCCGAGATGTCCCAAATTTCCTTCGCCCAGGCGAAGTGGTCCGCATGGTAGTCTGCGAAGATCTGATAGAGGTAATCGCCGATGGGTCCCTGGCCCTTAACGTGGCGTTCCAACTCGGCCAGGGTCGTGAGCAGATGGGAAGCTACGCCCAGGCAGGGGACCTGCACCAACGGTACGCCGCTGTCGAAAATCACCCGTGCCGCCGGGATGTCCTGGGCAAGGTTGAATTCGTGCGTGTTGGGCCAATGCCACGGGTTGCCGCCCAACCACACGACCACGATACGATTGATGATCGAGGGTTCGAGTAAAATGGCCGAGGCCACGTTGGTAATGGCGCCAATGGCGACTACGTAAAGGGGGTCGTCCTCAGGGGTTTCGAGCGCCCGTCGAATCAGGTCCCGCGAAGCCTCCGTGTCGTAGGGCGGTGCATTGTTCGTCAGAAATCCCGTCGAGCCGCGAAAAACAAACCCCTCGGGCGAAACGTTCAGCCGTTCCAGGAGCCGCAGGATTTCTTCGTAACTTTTTTCCATGCCGTCTGCCGGACCTTCCGAGTTGTTGTTCCAAAAGGGCGCTGCATGGATGGCCTCCACCTGCATGGACTCCGGCGATAGGAGCGAATAGACCACGGCGAACTGATCGTCGATCTCGTTGTAGGTGTCGGTGTCCAACACCATGCGGACCTTGCCTTTGGGCGGATCCATCCGGGGCAATCGTTCGGATTCGGGTAGCTTTGGGTAGTTCAACATTTCTCTCCTTGCTCGGGACGGACGGGCGCATAAGCCGGTAAACAGTCCCCCAACCCTGTTTCGAGGTGCATATACCGCTTAGAATACCGGATCCGAGTCTTCTGTTTCGCTTTCGCCTCGATGCACTGTCTTGACCCATGGCCGCCAAGCGCCCATAATGGCCCAGGAAGCCACTTAGTGCGCGGCGCGGGCGCCAAACCGAAGCGGAGAGAAATTATGGCGCGATTCACCCGAAGGGAGTTTATGCGTATGATGGGGATGTCGGCAGCCACAATCGGCGTCGGGGTGTTGACGCATCGGGCTTTTGGGATGCCTCAGGCAGCGGCGAGCATGCGCGGCGCGCGGCCCAATTTCTTGTTTATCCTCATGGATGACATGGGCTGGATGGATACGGGCGTGTACGGAAGCGAATTTTACGAGACGCCCCACATCGACCGCCTCGCAGCGATGGGCATGCGTTTCAGCGATGCCTACGCCGCCAACCCGCTCTGCTCACCCACCCGGGCCAGCATCATGACCGGCAAATATCCCGGCCGCCTCAAACTCACCGCGCCGACCGGGCATCTGCCCACAGACCTCGACGAGCCTTCGATACCGGAGGAAGCCTCTCCCCAGCAACGGTTCCTGATGCCCAATTCGCGCACCCAGTTGCCCTTGGACGAATACACCCTGGCCGAGGCGTTGCGGGACGTGGGCTACCATACCGGATTCATTGGGAAATGGCATCTCGGCCAGGAGCCGTTCTGGCCGGACAAACAGGGCTTCGACGTCAACATCGCGGGAGGTCCGAATCCGGGTCCGCCCAGTTATTTTTCGCCCTATGGACTGCCCAACATCGAGGACGGTCCCGAAGGCGAGTATTTGACCGACCGCTTGACTGACGAGACCATTCGCTACATCGAGAAGCACCAGGACCAGCCCTTCTTCCTGTGCCTGTGGCATTTCGCCGTGCATAGCCCGTGGAACGCCAAGCAGGAGGATATGGAACGGTTCTATGGCAAGGTCGATCCCCGTGGCGAGCAGCACAATCCCTTGATCGCGGGCATGCATTACAACGTTGACCAGAACATCGGCCGGATTCTCGATACCTTGGACGACCTGGGTATTGCCGACAACACGGTGATCGTTTTCACCTCAGACAATGGCCAGTTGCGCACCGTTCCAGGCGAGCCAGGCGCGCCTCGGCGCAATACGCCCCTGCGCGGCGGCGACCATGTCACTTCGAACGCCCCGCTGCGCGGCGGCAAGGCGCAGATATGGGAGGGGGGCACGCGGGTACCTTTGATCGTGGCATGGCCCGGCCACATCGAGGCCGGCAGTCTGAGTGATACGGTCGTTTCCAGCGTGGATTTCTATCCGACCCTGTTGGAATTGGCCGGGGCCGCCCCCAAGCCCGATCAGATCATCGACGGCGAGAGTATCCTGCCCGTGTTGTCCCAAACCGGCGAACTGGAACGGGAAGCCATCTTCTGTCATTTTCCCCACACCCCGCTGGCCGCAAAGGGTCCGTCGGCCTATGTCCGTAAAGGGGATTGGAAGCTGATCCGGTTCTTCGAGCTGGGCGACGAGCTCTACAACCTGCGCGATGATATCGGCGAGACCACGGATGTAGCCGCAGCGCATCCCGACGTTTTGGCGGACATGCAACGGCTCATGGACCGCTTTCTCGAAGACACGGGCTCGCTCATTCCCCGGCTGAATCCGAACTACCGCGGCGAAGGATAGGGTCTACCCCTGGGTCTTCTCGCGCCAGGCGTCCAACCCGGCCTTGAGCCGGTTCACGTGTTCGGGATGGGCCGCGGCCCGATCGGTCTCTTCGTAGGGATCGTCGGCCAGGTGGAACAACTCGAATCGATCTTCAGCGTGTTGAATGAGTTTCCAATCGCCGTGGCGCAACGCCCAGAGATGGTTCCCGTGGTTCCAGAACAGCTCCCGTTCCGCCGGTAATGGGTTCCCGTTGGTCATAAGCCTGCCCAGGTCAACCCCTTCCAGGCGCCACTCCGGGGCGGGTTCGCCGCCTGCCAGGCGCAGCAGGGTCGGCGCCCAATCGGTCATGTGGGTGGGCGGCTCGATTAACTTGCCTGACGGAATCGTCCCGGGCCAATTCACCAGCGCCGGCACGCGAATGCCGCCCTCATACAACTGGCCCTTCCATCCGCGCAAGGGTGTGTTGTCGCCCAGGCGAGTATGGGGCGCGTAACGGCCGTTGTACTCGTTTTCGGGTGCGCCCCAACTGTGCTGTCCGCCGTTTTCCGACAGGAAAATGACGAGCGTATGTTCCCGTTTCCCCGTGCGTTCGAGGGCGTCGATGACCTTCCCAATGCCGTCGTCCATATGGGCCACCGCCGCGGCAAAGTGCCGCCGCCAAACGTCCTCGAACATGTCGTCGTAGGGCTCGATCCAGGCCGGCGGTTCGTTACATGGGTAATGAGGCGCATGGTGGCACAGATACAGAAAGAACGGTTCGTCGTCGGCCTCCTCGATTACCCGTACAGCCTCTTCCGTAATCAGATCGGTTACGTGGCCCCGCTCATCGATAAACTCGTCGTTTCGATGCCAGGTCAGGTAATCGCCGAACTTGTAGCGGTGCGTATAGGGATCGATCTGCCCCCGGAGATACCCGTAGGACGTATCGAAGCCGTAGTGCAGCGGCCGGTACTCGGGTTCGTCGCCGATGTGCCATTTGCCTACGATATGGGTGCGATATCCCAGCTCGCGCAGGCCAAAAGGCAAGCGCATGTCTTCCGGGCGAACATCGGTCGTGCGGCCCAAGGGACCAAATACGTTATAGTGAGCGGGATTGCGGCCCGTCAGGATTCCTACCCGAGTGGGCGAACACGTGGGGCATACATAATGCTGCGCAAATCGAGCGCCGCCTTCCGCCAAGGCATCGATGTGGGGCGTCCGAATCTCGGAACCGTGATAGCCCACGTCGTTCCACCCGATGTCGTCGGGCAGGATCATCACGATGTTCGGTTTGCCTGGATTGCCCGGACGTTGGCCTTGGGCTGCCTGGCCGCTCATACTTGTGGTAATCCCCGCTGCGCCCATGGCCACCCCTTGTAGAAATTGCCGCCTATTCACGCCCATGGTCTCCTCCCCTTCGGATGCGCTACGCCTCGACCCGGTCCCATTGCGCGACATGGGCTTCGAGTTCTTCGATGATACCCGCATACTGCGGATCGTGATAGAGATTGTAGAACTCCCACGGATCCTCGGTCAGGTGATACAGCGCGCCGTCTTTGTCTTCGACACGGGGATCATGGAAATAGATGAGTTTCCAATCATCGGTGCGTACCATCACCTGCCGTCCTGAGTTGACCCGCAACGGATCGTACATGGAACCGCTCTGGTCGATTTCCGAGAACGTGGCCATCCGTCGATGGGAGGTGTCGCCGTGCATCAACGGAACCAGGCTCTGCCCGTGGTGGCCGCCCATGACCGGCATATCCGACAGCTCCAGCAATGTCGGCATCAGGTCGATCATCTCGACCGGTTCGGTCACCATTTTGCCAGAGGGGATATGCCCCGGCCACGAGAACAGCAGGGGCGATTTCACCACTTCTTCATAAAAACTGCGCTTCTTGTGGACGCCGTTTTCGCCCATGGCCAACCCGTGGTCTGAGTTGACGGCGATGATGGTATTGTCGATCAGGCCCTCTTCCTCCAGTTGATTCAGCAGCTTGCCGACGAAGTAGTCCACCATGTTCACCATGCCGTAATAGGTGCTGCGGGCCACGCGAATATCGCGCTCGGATAAGTCAAGCGTACCCGAATAAACCCGGAGTTGCTCGCGCTCGAATCGCGGTTTGCTGTCCAACGCTTCCTGTGTCGGGAAGGGCAGATCGATCGCGTCGAGGTCGACCATAAACGGCGGCGGTACCTGAATGGGCACATGGGGCGGATGATACGACACCCGCAGGAAAAACGGTTCGCCTGCGTCGGCCAGTTCCTTCAAGATATCCAAGGCCCGATCCGTCAACACCCCTTCCCGCGTGTCGTCTACATGGATGTCTTGGGTGCCGCCGATCTGCCAGCCGTAGGTGGTCAATCGTACCGGGTCGAATTCCTCGCCCTCTTCATGGCGCCGATCGCTTTCGCGCAACCGCGTATCGCCCCGGTGGTCCCAGTCCTCGCGTAAGGCATGCACCTTGCCCACATTGACCGGTTTCCGGCCCGCCTCTTCCCATTGATTCATCAGGTTCGGATACGACCGCGCCGTGGCAGCATAGGGCGGCGTTACCTCCGGCGGATCGCCCATGTACATGGTCCCCAGCTCATGGCAGTACCGCCCCGTCTTCATCGATGTCCGCGACGGAATGCAAATGGGGCATTGGGTAAGGGCGTTTTCAAAACACACCCCGTTCGCCGCGATCCGATCGAAATTCGGCGTCTGCGCCCACGCCGTCCCATAGCATCCCAAGGCATCGGGTCGGCAGTCGTCCATCATGATCCACAAAATATTCGGCGGCGATGCCGCCTGCTCCGCCATGCCCTGACCGCCCGGCCACAATGCCGCTGCGCCCGCTGCCACGCTGATTCGCAAAAAATCCCGTCGTCGCATCGTCCTGTCCTCCTCTCGGTCGTTCTGTGCAGAGTACCGCAGCAAGGGCCCCGGCGTCCAATCCAACGCTGTATAGGGACAAATGAAAACAATCCGCAGATTAAGCCGATTGGCGCAGAATAAGGCATGCCGTTATTCCGCAGGTTACGCAGATTGTAAGGGGGAGATAGTCGGCTGGCGGCGCGGAGAGGGGATGACTGTGCGTATCGAAATATTGATGGTGCTGGCTTTATTATGGTAGATAGACCTGCAGGGTATACGGCTTGACGGAGGTTTTGACAGGGGGATAAGCTAGTAGATATGCAGAAGGGCGCGGACGTTAACAGGAGAGATGAGCGGACCTATGCCATTATTGGGGCGGCGATGGCGGTGCATGGGGAATTGGGATACGGTTTTTTGGAGGGGGTGTATCAGGCCGCGGTGGAGCGGGAGTTCAGGTTTCGGGAGATACCCTTTATACGCGAAGCGCGTTTGCCGGTATCGTATCGGGGCGAACCCATAGCGCAATACCAAGCCGACTTCATCTGTTTCGACACCGTAATTGTGGAACTCAAAGCCCTGCAACGACTATCCGGAGTTGAAGAAGCCCAGGTAATCAATTATCTCAAAGCAACCGGCATGAACACCGGCTTGCTGCTCAATTTCGGCGCTCCCAGCCTTCAGTACAAACGACTCGTTTTCAATTTGCCTGAGTCTGCATAATCAGGGCAATGAAGGCCTCTTTTAATCTGCGCGAATCGGCGTAATCTGCGGAGTAACGACCTGTCTTGTTCTGCGCGAATCCGCGTAATCTGCGGACCTGTGACCCATGACCGCCTGTCGGAATGCATCACGCCAGTTGTCATATTGACATCATCGAAGAACAAAAAAAAGAAAACAGCCCAAGGGAGTATCTGCGTAACCCCTTGGGCTGTCAATAGTTGAGGTGGTACCGGGAGGGGGATTTGAACCCTCGGCCTCTGGATCCACAATCCAGCGCTCTAACCAACTGAGCTATCCCGGCACAGGGATGGGGCGGCCGTTGTCGCCGTTCCTATCAATCGGTATTGTAGCCCATGGGCGGGACGGGTTGCAACGACTGGGGCGAAGTTGGCCGGGGTTGGGCCGCCGTGGTAGGATTTCCGGGAATGCGATGCCCGCCTTTATGGTGTTTCCCTATGGATACAACGTACGGCATACCCAGTTTGAACCGTTAGGAGAAATGAGTAACCGTCATGCAAGCCCGAAGTCCCGAGGCCGTGTTTGAGAAGAGCGCCTGCGAGGTCCGATGCGACCCGCTGGCACGCCAGATGTATGCCACCGATGCGTCGATTTACCGCATTGAGCCCGTGGGCGTAGCCTTCCCGCGGAACGGCGAGGAAGCGGCGGACGTCATCCGGCGGGCGGCCGATGCGGGGCTGTCGATCATCCCTCGAGGCGCGGGCACGGGACTGGCCGGCGGCGCTTTGGGCGATGGCTTGGTGGTTGAGTTTGCCCGGCATTCTCGGTGGATTCGCGATTTCGACTCGGAAAAACAGACGGTCCGGGTCGGCGCTGGGGTGGTGCTTGACCAACTTAACGAATTTCTCAAGCCCCATGGGCTGTGTTTCGGGCCGGACGTGGCGACGAGTTCCCGGGCGACCCTGGGCGGCATGATTGCGAACAACTCGTCCGGGGCGCGGGCTCCGTTGTACTGCACGAC
>PWNM01000110.1 GCA_003557825.1 Candidatus Hydrogenedentota bacterium
CGCAAACCATGGAGCGCATGGTGGGCCTTCGGAACCTGATGGTGCATGCATACCAGCAACTCGACCTCGATCGTCTCATCGATGAAGTCGAGAACCGCCTGGACGACCTTCTTCGATTCGTTGATTGCATTGTCAACGCATCGGACGACCTTTGATTCGGCTGCGGAGGCCCTTACTCCGTCACGATCTCCAGTTCGGCCCAGTAGGCCGCTTCGAATTCCCAGCCGTCGGCTTGGTTGACCGCTTCGAGAAGGATCTCCCGACCGGCGTAGGGGGATAGATCGACTTCGACGGTGGTCCATTCGTCGGGGACGGTCTCGGGGCCGATGGGTTGGGTGAGCATGGTGTCGCCATCGACGCGGACGAGTAGGGTGAAATCGCCGCGGGTGTCGTGGGTTACGACGGCGCGGAAGGTGGTCTGCCCTTCTTCCGGTACGGCGACGGTACGATAAAGGACGCACCCGGTTTCCCGATTGAGCGGATGGGTCATGTATACATCGGTGCGCCCCCGATAGGCGTCCCGAGGCCCGGGCCCCATGTCCGGTCCCACCCGTCGAAGCGCCCATCCGGGGAACATCTCCGTGAAGTGGTCCAGCTTGGTGGGGAATCGGATTTGGGCCATCTCCTCGTCGGTAAAGCGGCTATTGGCGATGGGACCGGGTTCCCAGGATTGCTCGAGCGGGCTGGGTTGGGGGGTCTGAACGGGGATAACGAAGACATCATGGCCGTCGGTATCCTGTTCGATACGGCCGCCTTGGCGCACCACCGCATCCCGGGCCAACTGTTCACAGACTTCCGCCAGTCCGTCGAAATCGTAGGCCGTATGGCTGAACTTAGTCTCCCGGTCAAGGGCGCCGATAAACCGCTCGGGCAAGGCATCGAAACCGACCGTGGTGAAAAGGATTCCGCCGGCATTCGAAGGGTTGCAGTCCGAGTCCTGCCCGCAGCGCGTGGCGATGATGATGGTCTCGTCCAGGTCGCCTTGGCCGTAGAGCAAGCCCATAACAATGTAGGCGCCGTTGATCTTGGCATCGATGTTGAACAGGTCGGTCCGACACGAGGCGCGCCGGTAGTCGGGGTTCCGGTTGTACTTCTCCTCGATCAGCTCCCAGGCCGCCGTCCAATCGTCGGGGTGCTCCTGCCACCACCGGATGGTGTCGCGAATGCACTCGGCATATTGGCTTTCGGTAGGGATACAGGCCAGCCCGGCCTCGACGATTTCCAGCGGGTCGTCGGTGAAGAAGGCCTCGGCATACATGCCGCCCACGAACTGCCCGCCATAGACGCCGTCGCCGTAGTTCATCAGCCGCCCGAACAGCTCGCCCAATTCGATGACGAGGTTGGGCATGCCCGGCGCAATGAGCCCGCTGAAATCGGCTTCGATCTGGTAGTCGATGTCATCGGCGTGGTCATTGAAGTGGGGATGGCCCGAATCGGGCGGCGCAATGCCTCCCCGGAGATTCTCGCGCCCCACATCGTTGGCGTGCCACAACGGATATTCGCTGTTGGCGAAATCGATGCCCGCCTGGCGTTGGCATACGTCGAAGCCGTATTCCTCGAGGGTGCGCAGAAAGGTCATCTCGACGTAGAGGTCGTCCTGATGAAACATGTTGACCATCTCGGGCCGCCATTCGGGCATTTCGTCTTCCGGAATGATGCGGCCGAGGTAATGAAACTCGGTCGGTTCGCCCCAACCGACGCCCACCATCTGGCCAATCCAGCCCGCCATCATCTTGTCGCGGTATTCGGCGACGGAAATGCGCCGGACCTGGCCCTCCTCGGCGGCCATGGCCATTGGCGCGACCAACACGCCGATCACAATTAGCGCTACGATTCGAGACATCATTGCTTTATCCTCCCCTTGGGTCTGCCGATCATCACGGTAGCATGAAAACCTGCGGTAGTCAAAAGCGAGTCTTAGAAGATCGGAAAATGCGAAAGGATAATTACGTCACTGCCGCAGCAGGCTCAAATGTAGGATAGCGGTCCACGGAACTGTTTTCCATGGACCGCCTCGCGGATATTGAGCTACGATTCGCCGAAGGTGGCTCGACTAATTGCACATATTCCAGGCAGCTGGTTCTATGCTATGAATCGAAAAACCGGAAGCGCCGAAAGGAAATCTGCTGTGATTGAATACGGTCTCCCCATTCACAACGGACCGCATTCCATCAAAGTGTTGCCACTCCACATGGCCGTCCATATAGAGCACATTGCCGCCATGGGGCCAATGGGGGAAGTGCTCGGGCTTCCCGCCACACATACCGTCCCACATCACGGCGATTTGGGAGGACGCTTGGGCCCCTCCCGCCGGGTTGTTGATATCGGTGATAAAGAACCGTTCGATTCCCTCACGAATCCGGGGAATCGTAGTGGGCCCATTATAGCCTTCTGGTGGATACAACAAAGGCAGATCCATGTTTTTGGCTTCGGGCCCATGCTGTACCATAAAATTCAGAATGCCCATGACATTGCTATCCCTAGGCGTAAACTTCATGTCCTTGTTAAACGCCCAAGCCGTGTAATGATAGGGGGCCGATGTGATCTCACACCCTTCAATGATGCCATTGTCGGTCCCTTCCCATTCCGTGTGCCAATCACCGGCCTCCAGGCGATCGAACCGACCAAGCGCGTCGGTCGCATCAATGGCCGAAGGACAAATCAGAACATTATGATCGGCGAGATAATCCGGGAATATCTGATCGCCCTCGAACATAAGGTTCCAGGGGTTGTAAACGCCTGCGCAAGTCCAGGTATGCTGTTGAGGAAGGTATCCCCTGTTTTCGCTGGCGTACATACTAAACGCCAGGCCCAGCTGTTTCAGGTTATTGGCACAACTAATGCGCCGAGCTGACTCTCGCGCGCGAGCAAGGGCGGGTAAAAGGATCGCCGCTAGTATAGCGATGATGGCGATCACAACAAGGAGTTCGATTAATGTAAATCCACGTTTTTTCATGGTGATAGTCCTTATGAATTGGGGAATCAGTCCATGCATCCCATCAAGGGGCATGGACGTCCCATTCGTATTTTAAATGGAAAGATTTCAGCCGGTGGCGGAAGCAGGAGGCGGTCGGGGCAACCAGACCGACCAAAAATTACTGGTGACGGCCGCATGTAGTTGGGGGGAAAAGGGGACACGCGTCAACCGCGTGACTGGTGGATAGGACAAACAACCGGTAACGATTACCAGCGAATGAATCAAACTACATAGGCCGCAGTCTTCCGATTCGGAATCCTCATCGCAGGGGTCTTTCGTTTCACATCCGGAGGATCCGCAAGACGATACATGACCATCCGAGAGGGCCATCCGGTGGGGCCCGTGCTCAATCCCGATGGAATGGCCGACTGCCAACACAAGCAGCACCAGCATACCCAATGCAACGCATTGTTTTATGCCACGAAAAACTCTCTTTCTACCTTCGCTGGTCATGTGTGTCTCGTTGTAGCTACTGCAAAAGGCGCCACTACTAGCCAGAAAATGGCGATGAACGCCCTTCATCCTGATAACACCCTATCATTCCCCGTAGGCAGGCGTCAATCTCAAAAGCATCCATACCAAATAAGGTAAAAATCAGAACAGCGTATCCTGATCGCTGGGGGCGGTGAGGCCGAAGTGGCCGTAGGCGCGGGGGGTGGCGACGCGGCCTTGGGCGGTGCGTTTCATAAAACCGATTTGGATGAGGAAGGGTTCGTGGACCTCTTCGAGGGTCTGGGGTTCTTCGCCGATGGCCACGGCCAGGGAGCTGAGCCCCACGGGGCCGCCGGAGAATTTGTCCATGATGGTATGGAGCAGGCGACGGTCCATCTCGTCGAGGCCGAGGGCGTCGATTTGCAGCATGTTGAGGGCTCCGTCGGCCATGGGATAGGTGATGACGCCGTCGCCCTTGACCTGGGCGAAGTCGCGCACGCGCCGAAGCAGGCGATTGGCAATGCGGGCCGTCCCTCGCGACCGTCGGGCGATCTCGCGGGCTCCGTCGGGTTCGATGCTGACGCCGAGGATACGGGCCGCCCGGGTGACGATGACCTCAAGTTCCTCGGCGCTGTAGAAATCGAACCGACAGGTGTCGCCGAAACGGGCGCGCAAGGGCGGCGTGAGAAGCCCGGCGCGGGTGGTTGCGCCGATAAGGGTAAAGGGACGGAGGCCGATCTTCATGGACCGGGCCGTGGGGCCCTTTCCGAGCATAATGTCGATCTCGAAATCCTCCATGGCCGAGTAGAGGGTCTCCTCGACGGCATGGTTGAGCCGATGGATCTCGTCGATGAAGAGGATGTCGTAATCTTCGAGATTGGTCAGGATGGCGCTGAGATCCGCCTGGCGCTCGATGACCGGCCCCGAGGTGGATTTGATATCTACGCCCATTTCGTTGGCCAGGGCCCGGGCGAGGGTGGTTTTGCCCAAACCCGGCGGCCCGGATAGCAGCAAATGGTCGAGGGGCTCGCGCCGTCCCTTGGCAGCCTCGATGGCGATGGCCAGCTTTTCCTTGATCGGGGTCTGGCCCGGAAACTCGCCCAGCCGTTGGGGGCGGATCTGCTCCTCGTATTGGACGTCTTCGCCCGTGGGCGTTGCGTTGAGTATGTCGTTATCGGCCACCGGTTATACCTTTGATATGGAGCGCAGGGCCGTTCGCACCACTTCGTCGGCAGGGGCATCGACGGGCAAGCCCGCTCGGGCATTGCGCACGGCCTTGGCGGCCTCGGCAGGCGTACAGCCCAATGCGCACAATGCTTCAATGGCGTCGTCGCCTTCGGGCGCAACGGCCCCTTCGCCCTCCGAGCCCAACAGCCGCGCCAGATCGGCTTCCTGGCCCATCTTGTTTTTCATGTCGAGGATAATCCGTTGAGCGCCCTTTTTGCCCACGCCGTTGACCCGCGTAAAGGCGGTGGTATCCGCGTTTTGCACGGCCGCGGCCAATTGCTGGGGCGACAGAGCCGACAAAATGGCCAGCGCCACTTTCGGTCCGACGCCGTTGATACCGAGTAGCAGTCGAAACAGTTTCTTGTCTTCGATCTCGCTGAAGCCGTAGATATGAAAGGCGTCCTCGCGGATGTAGCAATGGGTATAGAACAACATTTCCCGCCCCGCCTGGAGCTTGCGGGTGGTGCGTTCGGGCACAAAGACCTCGTAGCCCACGCCGTTGACATCGAGTTCGACGCGGTTGGGTTCGAGGGTATGGATTTGTCCTTGCAGGAAAGCAAACATGGGGGGAATGGTACCCGGAATGGCCGGAAATTTCCACCACAGCTCAGCGGCCGGGCGGACCGGCGACGGGTGGAACGGGCCGACGGCCGAAGGTGAACTGGGCAAAGGCTCCGGCAATGGCCAATGCGACCCAGGCAATGAAGGCAATCCAACCGCCTCCGCCCACATCGGTCCATTTTTCGGGGTCGTCGATTAGATTCGGGCCGACGAAATAGAGGCTCAGCGCCGCCACCACAAGCCAGGCCCCAATGGCAGCCGTGGCCAAGGTGAGGATGGTCCGTTCCAGCAACAAGGCCAACAGGCCCCCGCCCAGCGAGATGCCCAGCAGGGCCCAGGGAACCCATGGCTCGGGGCGTTCGCCCAGCACCGATTGGGCGATAATGGCCGCGCCCAGAACGCCCAGCAGGAACACGCCCGCCCGAAAGAGAAAGAGCACGGCGAAGGCCCCGCATACGCCGCCGATGCCGCCGGCTACCAACACCGCGATGGTCGAGGCCGGAGCTACCATGGACGCCACAACGGCCGCGGCGCTCCCCGCCAATACAAAACCCGTCAATGCGATGAGCAGCTTGAGGGTCCGGTAGCCCAGAAAACAATACACCGCTCCCACAACGAGCGCGCCTACGATGAGCAGGGCATAGCTCGAGTCGGATTGCATGAAGGTCTCAGCCCATATCTCCACAACGGTTCCTATCGTGTCGGTATAACAATGTCCAATTCGGCAGGTAGTGTGGCATGAGCGCGGCCGTCGCTACAAACGGGCCGTAGGCGGGAGCAATATTGGAGGGCAGAACAACACGGAATGGATAGACCCATTGTGCGGTGCGAGCCGATGGCCCGCACCGCACATATCTGACTTATTCCACTACCTCGAATTCAAGAGGCATCCCGTCGGCGTCGGTCAGCCGCAGGCAGAACCCCCAACCACCGAGGTTTTGGGTAATTTGCATCAGGATCTCGTTCTCGCCTTCCTGGAACGTCGCCGGGGCTTGGTCGGCATCGAGAGAGACGCCCCGATCAATGTTGTGCTCATGGACGGCTTCGCCGTTGACCCAGGCTTTGACGCCGTCGTCCGAGCCGATTTGCAGGATCACATCTATCTCTTCTTCGACGTGGACCGTGGTCCAGGCATAAGCGGCGCAATGGGTATGCGGTCCCACGACGCCCATCAGATTGATGTGCCCGGCCACGTCCTCGGTCCGCACCCGTTCCCAGCGCAGTTCCTCGTCGTCCACCGTATAGGTCGCATCCAGGTCCACATCGGGCTGATCCACATGGGTGACGGTGAATCCGTCGTCTTCATCCCACGGGAAGGGACCCACAATCTTCCAGGAACGGACAAAGCCCAGCCGGTCGGACAAATCGAAATCGAGTTCCACATCGCCCAGGTGTTGGAGGATGGCTTCCACGACCGGAGTCGAATCGGCCCGGTCAAGGACCCGGTCGATGGCGTCCTGCGCTTCCTCATGACGATCGGCATTGATGAGTTCCCGGGCGACCCCCGCCAGGAGAGCAGGCGATAGGTCTTCCATGTCATCGTCGTCGAAGGCTTCCATGATGACTTCAAAAGCCCCTGGAACGGGATGCTCGGTCAACCGTTCGACCGCCACCCGACGAAGCTCGTCGTCATCCGTCAGGCCATGCACGGCCAAATAGGCCATGCTGGCCTCATCGCGGGCTCCCATCTGGCGGAATCGCGAAGCCATGTCCGCAAGCCCCTCGAGGGCGGCCTCGGCGATCTCGTCGTCCTCATCTTCGGCCAACGCCGTCAACGAATCGACCGATTCGGGGAGTTCCGCCGCAAGCAGGGCATGGAGCGCCGCCCAGCGCATGGCCGGATCCTCGCTGGCCGCAGCCTCTTCGATAACGGGCATAAACAACGATTCTTGCTTGTGGCCAAAGGACTGGATCATGGGCGGATGCAGTTCCTCGGGCATGTCCGGGTAGGCTTCGAGAAGGGCCCGATGCGTGTTCATGCCCTTCAACCGGTCCATGGCGACCACGGCCGGTTGCCCGATTGCTTCGACGCCGTGTTCGTCCAACGCCGCCAGAATGTCGGGCACGACGGTTTCATCGCCAAACCGGCCCAATCCATTGAGAGCGCCGCCCAAGGTGATCGGATCTTCCGCCTCGGCCAATACATGCCGATAGACGCCGATGGCATGTTGCCAGTTGCCGCCCCGCTCGGCGATGGCATCGGCCAATCGGAGCAGCCCATCGTAGGCTTCCCATGCGGTCTCGGCATCTGCCCGGTTTGCGACGCCTTCAAGCCGCCTGATCAACAGCACATCGCCGGTCCAGGCCAAGGCCCGAGCCGCGGCGCTTCGTACGGCCGGATCGCCGTGATCGGTCATGGCCTTCACGGCCGGAAGGGTATGCTCATCCTGTACCCGCGCCAAGGCCAAGAGGCAAGCGCGCGTAAAGTCTGCATCGTAGCGCCCCAGGGAATCGGCCAACACCGCTGCAGCAGACGGCGTCTTCATTTCTTCGAGGGCGGCCCGGGCCTTCTCGCGCATGTCCGGATTATCGAGTAACCGCGCAATGGGCCCCAGGTCGAACTGATCGGGCGCAACAAAGGGCACTA
>PWNM01000369.1 GCA_003557825.1 Candidatus Hydrogenedentota bacterium
AATGACACACAAAATATCCCCCAAATCACATAATCGTCAATAAAGACAGGGGTGTTGGAAGGTTAACCGAGGGTAAACCCTCTGGAACTTCGGCCTAATAAACGCCTGGAATGCGGCATCTGACACCGATTTCCCACCCTATGCCTCGGTGACGAAACCATGGGGCGACATAGATCAGATCCCCATTCAGGGAACCGAACATGAACTACTCGAGAAGGGTGGGCTGTAGCTTTTTAAATCGAGCGCGGCATACCTAGATGCCGCGCTCGAAATGACAGGACTATGGATCAGGCGTTATAGGTTGAGGCGGAGGTATCGCCGCCGCGACCGGTCCAATTCGTGTGGAAAAACTCGCCGCGAGGTTTGTCTACGCGCTCATATGTATGAGCGCCGAAATAGTCCCGTTGCGCTTGAAGCAGGTTGGCCGGCAATCGTTCACTGCGGTACCCATCGAAATAGGCCAACGCGGAGCTCATGGCGGGTACCGGGATGCCCATCTGTACGGCCGTAGTCACCACGCGTCGCCACGATGCCTGTGCTTCCTGGACGGCGTCGGAGAAGAATGGATCGAGCAACAGGTTAACAAGATCCGGATTGCGATCGAAGGCCTCCTTGATTTTGCCCAAGAAAACCGACCTTATTATGCAACCTCCGCGCCACATCAACGCGATGCCGCCATAATTAAGATTCCAGCCGTATTCCGCCGCTGCTGCGCGCATCAACTGATAGCCCTGTGCGTAACTGACGATCTTCGATGCATATAGGGCTTTTCGCAGATCGTCGATGAAGGCGGCTTGATCTCCCGAGAAGGGCGATGTGTCCCCCTTCATTAGCTTGGCCGCCTCAACACGTTCCTCTTTGAGCGCGGAGAGGCATCGGGCGAACACCGCCTCGCCAATAAGAGTTAACGGTTGACCGGTATCGAGCGCAGCGATAACCGTCCATTTGCCCGTGCCCTTTTGCCCGGCCGTGTCGAGGATCTGGTCGATGACATAGTTGCCTTCCTCGTCCTTGTAGCCAAGGATATCCCGCGTTATCTCGATGAGATACGAGTCCAACTCACCCTCATTCCATTCTGCGAAGACCCTATGCATGGCCTCGTTGTCCATGCCCAAGCCTTGACTCATCAAGTGGTAGGTTTCGCATATCATCTGCATGTCGCCGTATTCGATTCCGTTATGCACCATTTTGACGAAATGGCCGGCGCCGCCTTCGCCGACCCAATCACAGCATGGTTCACCGGCATCGGTCTTGGCGCAGATGCTCTGGAAAATATCCTTCACATGCGGCCAGGCATCGGGCGAACCGCCTGGCATCATGGAGGGCCCTTTCAAGGCGCCTTCTTCGCCGCCCGACACGCCCGTGCCGATATAGAGCAACCCCTTGCTCTCGACATATTCCGTCCGGCGAATCGTGTCGGGGAAATGTGAGTTACCGCCATCGATAATGATGTCGCCAGGTTCGAGATGGGGGAGAAGCATCTCGATAAAATCATCGACTGGTTGCCCTGCTTTGACCAGAAGCATGACTTTTCGCGGCCGTTCGAGGTTGTCGCATAGCTCCTCGATGCTGCGGCACCCTGTGATGTTTTTCCCTTTGGCGCGGCCATTGATAAAATTGTCGACCTTCGATACCGTGCGGTTGAACACGGCCACCGAGAACCCCTTGCTCTCCATATTGAGCACCAGGTTTTCCCCCATAACGGCTAAGCCGATCAATCCCATGTTCATCTTTGCCATTGATTGGACCTCCTTCCGTAAGCGTACTTGAATGGTGTTGCATTGGATAGGATTACAGTATGCCCGTCATAGCCAGTTGATGTCCACTTACGCTGGAACGGGGGCTCGTGCATCCGTGCCTACCATCTTGGTACTATGTCGCACGAAGTAACGATGTAACGCAACTCTGGAGGAAATGATCATGAATGCTCGGATTGTATGCGCCATTGCCCTTATTGGTCTAGTGACTGGACTTAGTACATCCGCCTACGGGACAGGCCGGGATGTTCTCAGCGACACTTGGGTCGCCACCGATGCGTTGGGACGCGAAGTTCCTACCTATGAGGAAGTCGGTCCGCCTCGGGAGGACAAAGTGATTGCCTTATTTTATTTCACCTGGCTCGGCCAGCACAGCATGACTGGTCCGTTCAACATTCCCGAGATCCTGGCGGCTGATCCGGATGATCCACCTTGGGGACCCGAGCAGCACTTCCACCACTGGGGCGAGCCCGAGCATGGGTATTATCTTTCGGATGATGAGTATGTCATCCGGCATCATGCAAAGACGTTGACCGACGCCGGCGTGGATGTCCTGTTTATGGACGTAACAAACGCATTTACCTATCGAAACGTCTATATGAAGATCTGCGAAGTGTTCCAGGATATCCGTGATAACGGCGGCCGCACTCCACAGATAGGCTTTCTGGCCCATGCGTTCTCGGATCGTGTCGTTCGTGAGCTCTATGACGATTTTTACTCTCAGGGCCTCTATCCCGAGCTGTGGTTCATGTGGGAGGGCAAACCTCTGATTCTTGCCATGCCTGAGGAGGAGGATCCCGAGATCGAAGACTTCTTCACCATCCGCCGGTCGTGGGCATGGAGCGCCGCCCCATGGTTTGGCGATGGCTATAATGCCTGGCCTTGGCTGGATCATACGCCCCAACAGTATGGCTGGGTGGAAGAAGGCGTGCCCGAGCAACTCCCCGTAGCGGTAGCCCAGCATGCTACCACCAACATCGGGCGGAGTCACCATGATGGGCAGCAGCCTCCCCCGGAAGAGCAACGCCCAGAATTGGGCTTGTACTTTCAGGAGCAATGGGAACGGGCCCTCGAAGTAGACCCCCAAGTGGTTTTCATTACCGGATGGAATGAATGGGTGGCACAGCGGTTCATCTCAGATGGTACGGCAACCCTTGCCGGGGAGACCGTACCGCCCGGTGGAAGCTATTTTGTGGACGCCTATACGCAGGAGTATAACCGCGACATCGAACCCATGAAGGGCGGCCACACCGATAGCACGTACTATCAGATGGTATCCAATATCCGTCGCTTCCGTGGAGCCCGACCGCAAGAGCCCATTACTCGCTATCACACCATCGAAATTGACGGTGATTTTGCAGATTGGGATGCCGTTGCGCCCACCTATTTTGACACCGAGGGCGACACGTTCCATCGTGACCATCCCGGGTGGGGCGAGGTTGGTCCATATATCAACACGACCGGGCGTAACGACTTTTCCGAGCTCAAAGTAGCGTTGGACGAGGAGTTTGTTTATTTCATGGCTCAGTGTGTCGAGCCGATTACGCCGCATACCGATCCGAACTGGATGCTGTTATTCATCAATGCCGATCGTGATGCCTCAACCGGATGGGAAGGCTATAACTATGTGGTGAACCGGCAAGTTTTGGATGAGCGGAATACCGTCCTGCGACGAAGTCTCGGGGGTTGGGATTGGGAAGATGTGGGTGAAATTGCCTACCATGTCAACGAGCATCGGCTTGAACTGGCGATTCCGCGTTCCATGTTGCCCGATCTTGGCGAAGAGTTTGAATTCAAATGGGCCGACAACATCCAAGCAGACGATGATATCACGCAGTTCAATGTGAGCGGAGACGCGGCGCCTAATGGTCGGTTTAACTACCTTATCCGGCTCAAAATCGAAGATGAACCCGACGATATAGCCCAAGCACCCTTTTCCTGCATTCGGTAGAATTCGAGCGATAAACAATAGCGCCCCCTGCGGATCGTTCAAGATTCGCAGGGGGCGCTTTGCTTTCGGGTCTATTCGATACCTGCTACATTCAGCGTGCCGGAACCGGAGACCAACACGGTTAGGGTTCCCCGAGCGGCGTTGTAGACGATATCAAGGGGCTCGTCATCGTTCCAACTAACCGCATCCGGTTCAGCAGAAACTCGAGCCATATGGATATGGTATGGTTCGTCGAACCAACCATCTACGGACACGGTAATTTCGCCTGCGGCGTGGCTGATCGATTCAATGCCACCAGGTACATGAACCAGTACGCCCGACTCACCGGCGCGACGCATTTGGTAGAACGGCGTCTCGTCGTAGACCTCTGCAAGATTGGCCTGGACCGTACCTGGGATGATGGCCGGACCGTCGCTAACTTGTTCTTTGAGGTGAAAAAAGTCGGGCAATGTGCCCTGTCGGCTCTCATCATCCAACGGGAAGGTCTGCTGAAGGCCGCTAAGCGTTATACCCTTGGCTAGCTTTGCCCAAAACGGGCCATCATCGGGGTCCACATCGGCCAGATCGTGTAGAGCAGACCGATAGACAAGCCCGCACCATTGTACGGGGAGACCGATCCAGTTGGGCGCCACCCAGTTCGTTGCGCCCAGGACAGCGATGGTGGCATACAGGCCAATGGGACCGGGCGTCGGTGGGTCCAGATACACGAAGGGAACGCCTGTCCAGGCCCAATAGCGGGCCTCCTCAAGGTACTTCGGATCCTCTGTGAGCCGATAGGCCAGGACATAGCACCGAACCAACCGCCCCGATGCAAGGATGTCCGGCGTATGAAGGGGCATTTCCCATGTCTGCGCCCCTCGGGGAACCGTGTTGGCATATAGTTCGGTTTGACGGTCGAGCAAGGCCAATCCCTCACGGATCAGCTCCTCGTCGCCGGTGAACACGGCCGCCTCAAGGACATTTTCAAGACTGACCGCGCTGAGCCCGTTGGCATGATCTGCGAAGTGCGTTTCACTGTAATCGGGCCCTTCCTCCGGCGGAACATATCGGCGGATGCCATCCTCGTCGAAATCGGCGAGTCCATTTCGACCTCTTGCCAGTTGGCCTTCCATGTGTTCTTCGATTCGTCCAAAAAGCAACGGCATGACCGGACGCGCCACATGTGAGATGCGGCTTATGTATGGGTCATCCGGATTCAGACGTTCAAGACCTCGGGCTGCGCCCTGCTTGAGGCGCTCGGCCAATTCAGCATCGTCGGTTTTTGCTGCGAGCCAGCGCATATAGGCGGGGGCATCGGATGCCGGTTGAGGACCAAATCCCGGCCAAATGGCATGGCGCCAATAGCCGTCTTCATGGGCCTCGGAATCAAGCCAACCTGCGGCCAGCAGTTCCACTGCCGCATCAAAGCCACCCTCGAACTCAGGTAGTTCCGGAAGGCCGTCCATGAGGAACAGTTGATGCTGCACCGCGGGGACTACGCTCTCTCCGGAGCCCCCGAGAATCGTATAGGTGAGGCTCAAGGGTTCATCCGCGGCTAAGGAAAAGGTATCGTAGACCTGCAGTTCGTTTTCCAGCCGCTTCTCCCCAACACCCGGATGCCAAAGACCCATGAGATGAGCGTCTGAATCAAAAATGCGGTCCGGTGAATCAAAGACCGGGGCTGGATGGTCCGTGCGTGTCCAGTTAATTCCTACGTAGCGATTATGATGATTCAACACCATCATCGGTATGCAGAGCTTGAAATCATCGACGATCCGTCGAATGGCCTGTTCTCCGCGTAGGTCGGCTTCGCTGCTGCTCGGTTCATCGGCCAGATACTCGACGCCGGGCAGTATAGCCTGGGTCTTTCGTTCCCCATATGTATTGAGACCGGGAAAGAGCGTGACCCACGGGATGTGATACAGTTCCCGGTCCTGATCCACGGTAATGTTCGTGGTTATCTCAACATTGTCCAGGACGGGATCGGCAACCAACCGTCGATGAAAGGTCCATGTGGCCCCGGCGGAATCTTGAACCGAAAGCTCTGCCCGAATCTCATGCTCGTCTTGTTGGATTGTGCAAGGTTCATCGCCAAGCTCGATGCGGCGGGAATCGCCATCTACAAAATAACCAATCCAACTCTCCGGAACGCTTATTGCCATCTCTTCACCTTGAACATCCACGGCAAAGGCATCCCAATAGGGTCCGTGTCGCAGAACCAAGGAACCGGCCTGAATCTGTGGCGCATCTCCCGGAATATCGGGCTTGCTCGGAGAGGTCATCTCAACATCGATTAACGGGATCAAAGGTCTCATCTTCACCCAAGCAATGGTGAAAGTTCCTTCATTGGCAGCGGGGTCGATGCGCAGTCGGCTTCCTTCAGGCATGGGTGTCAGCATTACCGTATATTCATGCCATTCCCCATCGGGTTGGACCATGAATTGAGCATGGTTCTCCGGAGTAAAAGTTGGTCCGTAGAACACCTCTCCCGAAGAGTCACCGTCCGATCGCATTCGGATGATCAGCTGCACTCTCGTGTCAACGGGTAGGGCATCGACCACCTCGCTTTCAATCCATGGATCGTGCCCCACTGACTCGAAGCTGAGCCCTTCGGCCGTGCCCTCGAGGTTCGTAATTCGTGGGTTACCAGTCCAGCCATGGGTCTGGCCGTCCCGGAAGTCAAAAAGCATGATCGTATCGTCGTCATTTGCTGCCGCGGAGATCACTCCGCTTGCGACGATTACGACGCCCAAAAGCCAGATAATCCTCGTCCAGCATTTCATGATTTGTTCTCCTTTGGTTTGGTGTTCCAAGACCATCATCCTTAGATGGTGCTCATTTCAAACCGGTCGCCGGCAGGTCATGATCAATGTCCACACCGCCGCCGGTACAGCAATAGCGCTCCAGAGTATCCCCCAAAATATTGGAGATATACCCGTTAATGCGCCCAGTGCCGTCGCATCCGATGGCAAGCCCTGATTGTCCAGTATATCGGCGCGAATATCAAGAAGGGCGTACAAACAACTTATCATCCCAATGAGCCGCAATGCCAATCCATTGATGCGTGCCGACAACTGCGTGCTGCAAGCAAGTAGCCCGAGCCCACTGAGGAGGCCAGATACCATTCCGAAGCCGAATATTGGCCGGATAAAGGCCACGGTGATCGACGGAAGCAGAATCCCAGTTGAACCCAGGAATAGTCGGGCATAGCGAGGACGTCTAGCCGCATGTAGAAACAAAATACCCCAAGCCAGGCTACCCAAATAGCCCGCGTTCAAAATGGTAAATAAATGGCCTCCAGAAGTTACACATGCGCCCGAACCATTTGGGTGGATTTCAATTCGAACAATGCGGCCGCCCGTAAAAAGGGCCGCAAGCCCATGGCTGAGTTCGTGAAACAGGGTGACGAGCAGACGAATGGGATAAAGCCAAATGGTGTTCCAAAACAACACAAAAAAAATTGATGCGACTAGAATCCCCAGTATAGCGCCCCAATCCGGGGATTTCTTTGTAGATGCTACGGGCATGGTCTTTCTGTTTCTTTCGGGTGTCCTTAATGAGAATGATATATCATTTGCAATTAGGAGGGTATGTCTGATATTCTGATCATGACAAGCCGTTCAAATGCTTGCTATGGTAACGAGTCAGTCGATGCAATGCATCTTTTCCAGAAGAAAAACCAGGCGTACCCTATTGTAGAATGGTTTCGCCGCTAGAAGGGAGGATACAGATGTTATTTAAAGGGAGTTGCTCTCGCCTATGTGGAGGAGTATTGATGGTGTTGGCCGTGGTGATGTCATGGCCGGGAACAGCCGAACCCATATCCGTTTTTGTGAGTATTCAACCCCAGGCCTATCTGGTCGATCGAATCGCAGGTGATGATGCAACGGTGCATGTGTTGATCCCGCCAAATCAGAACCATCACACTTTTGAGTTCACGCCTAGGCAGATTACGGCGTTAGCCTCAGCCCGGTTCTATTTTACCATTGGTCTTGAGTTTGAAGATCGAGTGGTTGAACGTATCCGAGACGCCTATACGGGGCTGAACATTGTGGATACCACAGAGGGTATCGAGTTTCTTGCCATGGATGAC
>PWNM01000464.1 GCA_003557825.1 Candidatus Hydrogenedentota bacterium
AGATCGCGATGCCGTTCGTTCAGGGTATCGAGTTCGGCAGGGTCGAAATCGGTGTCCGTCGCATAGGCCTGCACGTCCCGGGCGAGGTCGTCGAGTTCGGACCGCACGGTTTCGAGGCGGCTTTCGGCGTCTTTCAACCGGGGGTCGATGTGCGCCAGTTCGCCCAACGCCCGGAGGGCCGTGTCCACGCCGTCGATGGCCGCCGCGCCGTCGCTTTCGTAGAGGGCCGTATAGGCCTCAGACGTGAGGGACACCACCTGCTCGGCATTGGCGATGAGGGTGCGCCGGGTCTTGAGTTCGTCTTCCTCGCCCGGTTCGAGGTTGGCGCTGTCGATTTCGCCCAGTTCGAAGCGGAGGAATTCGAGGCGGCGTTCCCGTTCGCGGTCGTGGGTTTCGAGGTCGGCGATGGCCCGCTCGGTCTCGCGGAGTTGGCGCACCCGGTCGGCCACGGCGGCCGCGGCGTCTTCGGTTCCTGCGAACCCATCGAGCAGTTCGAGTTGCCGGTCCGTTTTGAGAAGGGACTGGTGCTCGTGTTGGCCGTGCATGTCCACCAGTTCGTCGCCGATCTGGGCCAATACGCCCACGGGCACGAGGTTGCCCGCCGCATAGGCCCGGCTTCGACCGTCGGCCGTGACCACCCGCGACACGAGCAGTTCGTGGTCTTCGAGTTCGATGTCGTGTTCGCGAAGCATGGCAGCCAACCGCTTCGAGGGCTGGGCCACGCGAAACACGGCGTCCACCTTGGCCCGCTTGGCCCCTTCGCGGACGGCATCGCTCGACGCCCGCGCCCCGAGGACGAGGTTGAGGGCGCCGACAATGATCGATTTGCCCGCGCCGGTCTCGCCCGTCATGGCGGTGAAACCCTCGGGAAATTCGAGCTCGAGGGCGTCGATCAATGCGTAGTTCTGTATCCGGAGTGTTTCGAGCATGCGGCGTCCTGCCCGGTCTACGAGGGGGGAGGCGCACCCCGGCGGAAATGGGCCAGGTATTCGCGGTTGCCCGCCGGACCGGTCAGCGGTGAGGGTATCACACCTTGCGGCGAAAATCCTAGATCCGCGGCGATGTCGAGGATGTCTTGCACCACCCGTTGGCGGACGGCCTCGTCGCGCACCACGCCGCCTTTGCCGACCTGGTCCTTGCCCGCCTCGAATTGGGGTTTGATCAACGCCACGCCTTCGGCTTCGGGCGCAAGCAAGGCCCGCAACGGCGGCAGCACCAACCGCAACGAGATGAAAGAGCAATCGGCCGTGAAGAATCGGGGCTGTTCAGGCAGGGTTCCAGGTTCGAGATGGCGGATGTTGGTCCGTTCGAGGACGACGACCCGGGGATCCTGACGGAGGGACCAGGCCAGTTGGCCGTAGCCCACGTCCACGGCATAGACCTTCGCCGCGCCGTGCTGCAACAGGCAATCCGTAAAGCCCCCCGTCGACGCGCCCACATCAATGGCGACGGCATCGGTCACGTCCAGCGGAAAGGCATCGAAGGCCGCCTCCAGTTTGTCGCCGCCCCGGCTGACAAACCGCGCCTCATCGACGATGATCAGGGGCGTGTCGGGCGGCACGCGCAGACCGGGCTTGTCGAAGGGTTCGCCTGCGGCGTTTTGCACATGACCGGTGAGGATCAGCCCTTGCGCCTTCGACCGGCTTACCCCCGCCTGCCGCTGCACCAGGATATCGAGGCGTTCCTTGTCCACGGCGCGTCAGGCTGGGCGCGGTTCGAGCAGCGCCACGGCCTGGGCGCTGATGGCCTCGCCCCGGCCTTCCGGTCCCACGTGTTCGTTCGTCTTTGCTTTGACCGACACCTGCTCGACGGCCAGGCCCAGGCACTCGGCCAGATTCCGCCGGATGGCATCGATATGGGGGTTGAGCTTGGGCCGTTGGGCTACGATGGTGGAATCGATATTGCCGATGACCCAGCCCGCCTCGGCGATGCGACCGGCGGCATCGCGCAACAGGTCGAAGCTGTCCACGCCCTTATAACGGGGATCCGTGTCGGGGAAGAGGGCTCCAATGTTGCCCAGGGCGGCGGCCCCGAGTAGGGCGTCGATAATGGCATGGGTGAGCACATCCGCGTCGGAATGGCCCGCCAGCCCCTTTTCAAAGGGGACGGACACGCCGCCAAGGATAAGCGGACGGCCCGTTTCGAGCCGGTGGAGGTCGTATCCCGTACCTATGCGCATGAGGCGAGTCCTTTCTCCACGACGCAACACGCCAGGGCCAGGTCGGCGGGCGTGGTGATCTTGAAATTCAGGGCCGTCCCGGGCACGAGTTTGACCCGATGCCCCGTTCGGCAGGCGAGGGTAGCGTCGTCCGTCCCGAGGTATCCCGATTCCCGGGCCTGGGCATGGGCCTCGCGCAAGACGGCCACCTGAAACACCTGAGGCGTTTGGCAGGCCCACAGCCGGCTGCGGTCGGGCGTCTCGATCAGAAAATCTTCCGGATCGGCTACGAGGATGGTGTCCGCCGAGGGAATGGCCACGGTGGCCGCGCCGTATCGCGCCGCGGCGTCGATGGCCGCCTGAACCGTGTCGGGATGGACAAAGGGCCGGGCGGCGTCGTGGATGGCCACGATATCCGTGTCCGGGTCGAGCCTGTCGAGTCCGCGGGCGACCGATTCCTGCCGTTCGGCCCCGCCCTCGATGACGGTCGGCGCGTCGGCGGCGAAGTGCGATGCCAACACCGCCTCGAAGTCGGCCACATGCCCCGCCGGAGCCAAGATCACCGCCTGGGCCGTCAACCCCAACGGCGCGAGCTGTTCGAGGGTCCGCACAAGCATGGGCCGTCCGGCCAAGTCGACCAGCGCTTTGGGGCCGCCTGCCCCGAGACGGGTTCCCATGCCCGCCGCCGGGATCAGCAACTGCGTTTTCACGACAAAATGGATTGCAGTTTCGAGAAGATCATCCGGCCCGCCGAGGTTTGCAGTACGCTGGTGACGATGACCGCCACGTCGCGGCCCACAAAGTCCCGGCCGCCGTCGACGACCACCATGGTCCCGTCGTCCAGATACCCCACGCCCTGCAAGGCTTCTTTGCCTTCCTTGATGATCTTGACCTCCATGGTCTCATCGGGCAGCACCGCCGGTTTGAGGGCATTGGCCAGGTCGTTGATATTGAGCACCTCGACGCCGTCGATCTGGGCGACTTTGTTCAGGTTCAGGTCGTTGGTGAGTATCTTGGCGTTGAATTTAATCCCAAGGCGGACCAGTTTGCCGTCCACCTCGTTCACCTCGACCGGATCGTCTTCGATGACCTTGACCTTCACCTTGCTGTCGGGTGCTTGGAGTTGCTTCAGGATATCCAGTCCCCGACGGCCTCGGGCCCGGCGCAATACGTCGCTCGAATCGGCGATGTTCTGGAGCTCTTTCAACACAAACCGGGGAACCAGCAGCATCCCCTCGATGAACCCCGTCTCGCAGATCTCGGCGATGCGTCCATCGATGATCACGCTCGTATCCACGACTTTGGGCAGCGAATCGATGTAGTTGTCGCGGTGCACGGCGCGGATAAGGGATTCCCAATTCGACGCCCGGGTCAGGCCCAGGAAAATGCCCACGAAACCGAAGATCAGCACCAGCGAGCAGATAAAAAAGGTCTTCACCACCGTGTCGACATCCTCTGGGAAATACATGTCGACGATGAACTGGCCCAGGACGAATCCCACAACCAACGCCAGGGCGATGGCGACCAACGCCGGCGAGATGCGCTCGAACACTTCCTGCGTGACAAACCGCAGCAAGAACATGACCAGTAAAGAGACGCCGACGCCGACAGCGCCGCCGCCAAGACTCCACAGGATGAACTGTTCAGTCGAGATAGGGGGCGTACCATAGTTTTGTACCAGATAAGATGCCCACAACCCGCCCATGATGGCACACGCCAATATGAAACACGCTCGAATAATTTTAATACCCATGAACGATACTCCTGTTTTTGATGATACGAGATTCAACTGTATTAAAAGGAACGTGAGTGTTCCTAAGCCCCTCTATATACCTTAGTTATAGCAACGCCTGCCAGGAACCGTATCATGCCCGGCGGGGATTTATCCCTCCGGAAACAGGCGTTTTGTCAGTTCGGCGTCGGTCATGCCGGCCACCGCGATGGTCTTCTCGCGGCTTTTCGCCCCGGAAACCACGGTTACCGCACGCTTGGGCACGCCCAACCGTTCCGCCAGGAAGACCGTCAACGCCTTGTTCGCCGCCCCTTCCACCGGCGGAGCCGTCAGGGCCACGCGGATCCGGCCGTCGGATTCCCGAATGACCGCATTTCGCGATGCCCGCGGCTGGACCCGAACCTGGAACGTCGCTCGGGATGCCTCGGCGGCGGACATCCGTCTAGTCAGCAGATTCCGCGCCGGCTGCTGCGGTTTCACGGGTCGCGGGGTCCTGCTGACCCCAAACGCCCATGCTGCGGAATCGTTGGCGACGGCGTTCAATGGTCCATTGCCCCGACTTGCACCCCTCGATAAACCGATCCATCGATTCGGCCACCTGCCGGGCCGCCTCGTTGGGGTCTTGGTGGGCGCCGCCCAGGGGTTCTTTGACGACTTCGTCAATCACCTCCAGGTTCTTCAACTCTTCGGCCGTCACCCGCAACGCCGATGCCGCCAGTTCTTTTTTTTCGGCATCGCGCCACAGGATCTCGGCGCAGCGCTCCGGCGGACAGATCACGTAGATCGCATGTTCGAGCATGGCGATCCAGTCGCCCACCGCAATGGCCAATGCGCCGCCGCTGCCGCCCTCGCCCAGGACCGCGCAGTACACCGGTACATTCACCCGCATCAGTTTCCATAGATTTCGCGCAATGGCCGGCCCTTGGCCGTGCTGCTCGGCTTCGATGCCCGGATGGGCGGCCGGCGTATCCACAAAGGTCATGATGGGCAGCCGGAGCCGTTCCGCCATCTCGAACAGCCGGTAGGCCTTGCGATAGCCTTCGGGATGGGGCATGCCGAAGTTACGCTCGACCTTTTCCTCGGTCGATATGCCCTTCTGCTGCCCGGCAACAGCCACGGTATGTCCTTTATACCGGCCGATACCGCAGATCAACGCCGGATCGTCGCCAATGGCGCGGTCGCCATGGAGTTCGACGAAATCCTCGAATAACCGTTTCGTATAGTCGAGCATCCGCGGTCGGGCCCCATGGCGCGCCACTTGAACGCGTTGCCATGGCGTCAGATGCGCAAATACCCGTTCCCGTTCCTTTTGTAGTTCTTCGGTTAGCCGTTGCCGTTCCGCATCATCGGTTGCCGCCTCGATGCGCTGCTCGAGTTCGAGCGCCTCCTTTTCAAAGGGTAGGCTCTGATCGGCCGCGGCTTTACCCCTACGCCTATGCACCACTAGATATCCACTCCCTGTCTGTTTCCGGCCCGGATTACCGGATGATACGTCGGTTTTCTATCGCGATGCCTGGAAAGCAGTCGGTTGGTTCGCCCTATTTTGGGGATAGTATATCAGACTTCGCCTCGGGGTTGTATGACTTTACGCAGTTCCGACGTCACCATACATTAACCCACTTTATCAATACCCGAGGACAGCGAAAAAGTTCCCCCCGACCGCAGCAGGCGGAAGGGCCCCGCCCGCCACGGCAAAAAAAGACTCCGACGGCTGGCCCGTCAGAGATCATAGTATGGATACGTCAAAAACGGCCCGGAATGGGCGTGATGAGGTCATCACGCCCATTTAGGCTTCTTCAAGAACCTCTTCAAAGGCATCTTCAAAATACTCGGCATAGCATTCCAAATGCCAGTATTCGCCATCGAGGATCTTCACCTCATTGAACGAGATGTCCACTGGTTCGATGGCCTCATTGCAAAACGCGCACGTATGCGTCATGCGTATTCACCTCCTAACGATGTAAGATAGAAAGCGCTCTGTCAAGCGCAGTCGGCGAGCTTATACCACAATAGTTTTCCCTTTGTCAAATGCCGAGGCGATTTTTATTTAGAACGGCAGGGTTTTTATTGTATTTGGTGAGATTTGCAAGCGAAGGGGATCAAAATGCGTTATTTTGTGGGCGCAACGAACACAAAGGTAGGGGGAAACTTTTTTGTATTTTTTCTGCGCCATTTTCGGTACGGCGGCGCGATCTGAGGCCGCGCCGCCGTATTCCCGCTCGGTTAGGCGTGCTTATGCTTCGCCACGAGCCGGGTGATCCACAAGTCGAGGTAGTCTTCGCCGAGTTCGCGGAGCACATCGACGCCTTCGCGTAGGCCGAATGCGATGGCTCGGTCCCGGGCCTGATGACGGGCATGCCGTCGCTCGTCTTCGGTCAGTTTGCCGTCTGCGCGGGCCGCCTTGATGGCCGCCACATAGGTGCGGTAGGTCTCCTCGACGCCGGCCTCGAGGGCTTCGAGGGCCCGCTCGCGCCGGGCGTTTCGCCGCCGATTGAACCAATCGCTCGACTTGAACAAGGCCCACGCGCCGCCCAACACGGTGCCGATAAACGCCAGGCCCAAATCGCTGTGAAATAACTCGCTCAGATTCATGGTCACACTCCTCTTCCTGTTGTTGGTGATGGTCAACGACCCCGATGCCGGTTGTCCGCATGAACATGGCCATCGCAGTAGTCGTCCTTTACCCAATCGAAATAGCGGCGGCATACCTTGCCCACGGTCCGCTGAGCCACCCGTTCGCCCGTCCGGGGCACGACCGCCACCAGGTCTACGGCAATGCCGCCATGCCGGGCCAGATGCATCGAATTGCGCGACACCAACCCGCCCTCATCGGTCCAGCCCAGCCGCGCCGCCAGCCGCTCGTTGTCCTGGTCGGTGCGTATCGCTCCGGTAATGAGGATCCACACGGTTTCTCCCGCAAGGGTTCCCAAGTCCCGTCGGACCCGTTCGAGGGATTCGAGGATGCTCCCGTGGACCATGGCCAGGCCGTCGGCGTTTTCAAATTCCCGAAGCCGAAAATGGGAGACATCGCGTCCGTCCAGTCGGGTCAGAAGCGGCGCATCGTTTCTAGTCCGGGTAGAGGGGTCGCACATCGATCAGGTATCCATTGATTGCGTCATACGTCGCCCGAATGCTGGTCATACCGGGGCGCAGATAGACATGGGCCAAGGGCATACAATCGGCATCGGCCGCAGGCGCGCTGGGCGTGTCCGATTCCGTGCCCGATTTGATGGTGACATCCCAATCGGCCAACCGAGCCTGCACCAGATCCATCCGGGGTTGGCTGACAGGCGGCGTGACGGGAGCCGTCTCGAAAGGTTCATCGAGCCGGTAGGGCATGCGCGAAATGAAGGCCCACCCCGGCTGGACGACTACCGTAAGCCCCGTTGGTTGGGCCGGCGTCACCTCGAGATCGCCCGCCGTCAGTCCGGCCACGACGCCATCCGCGCCGCCGCCGGTCATGTTGATCAGCACATAGGCCATCTCCAGGGCCGCGGCGATCCGGTCGTCCCACAGATTGAGTTTCGCCGACGCCACGGGCCGTTCCTGATAGGCCCAAGGCGTCCGCACATAGGCATGGCCTTTCAACGCCATTCGGTGTTCCTCCTTGTTGGTTAGTCGAGATGCCGTCCGCTGTCAAGACCGACCGCCGGATCGTCCAAGCCAAATTGGAAGTAGGTCCCTGCGGCGGGTTGGCTCCGTCGCACCACGGCCAGCGGATTCGTGACCGAACGCAACGGCGGCATCAAGGTGAGTTCCGTTTCCAGTCGGACGCCGCGGATTCGATGCCGTACGGTTCGCACCCGGCCCACCTGCTCCCCATCGAAA
>PWNM01000142.1 GCA_003557825.1 Candidatus Hydrogenedentota bacterium
ATAGCTGTACCCGGGGCGGACGGACCTTTCGGGGCGACTGGGACCGCAACCCCACCGAGATGGGCGAGTTGTGCCACATCTGCGTCAATCTCGCAACCGAAGGGCAACCCGTAGCGCGGCCGGCTTCCAAGGCTCCGCCTGTACAGCCCATGCCCCATCCCCAAGGTATGCCCGTTGATGACCTGGGCGGGGGCGAATTCGAGCCCATCAAGATGGAGCGGTCGCCCAAAGGCGATGTGCCGAAATTCGCCAAGAACCACCCCCAGGCGTTCCGGTC
Organism: Candidatus Hydrogenedentota bacterium; assembly: GCA_003557825.1. Taxonomy (GTDB): domain Bacteria; phylum Hydrogenedentota; class Hydrogenedentia; order Hydrogenedentales; family SLHB01; genus PWNM01. The sequence continues at coordinate 278 of PWNM01000142.1, forward strand.
GGCTATCCTCGTCGCCGGACTCCTGGTCATTGGGCTGGCCTTTTTTTTCACCTACTTCTACGAAACCGAGCGCCCAATCCGGAGTGAGGAAGAACGAGCAGCGCTCATTGAGCAGCGGCAGGAACAGCTCGAGGGATCCTTCGGCCTGCAATTATTGATTTTTGTTGTACGCGTTACGGCGGGAACCGTGGGAGCCATGTTAGCCATCACCCTGGCCCTTGCATGGGATGAAAAACTACCCGGTGACACATGGGGAGAGCATATTTACTATCTACTCCCACTATATGGCATTGCGCTGGGGGCTTCCTTGCTGTCTGCGCTGCTCCCCGGTATAGGAATACTTATTACCATTGCCGGATTCATCCTTATCCTGGTAATCTTGTTTTGGGTATTTGCAATCGGACTCCGGGGCGTTGTCGCCTATTTTGTCTTGCGTCTGCTGACTGTCCCGCTTGCCGAAATTGCCTCCTTAGCCATCATCGGCCTCATCGGGAACCTCATGTGATAGAATGGACCGCTTCTTTCCATGCCCCTGCTCGACATAGACGACCTCCGGACCTATTTCCACACCCGGGCGGGGACCGTGCGGGCGGTGGACGGCATCTCGCTACACGTGGCCGAAGGGGAGACCCTCGGGATCGTGGGCGAATCGGGCTCGGGCAAGTCCGTGGCCATGCTGTCGGTGCTGGGATTGATACCCCAACCGCCGGGGCGGATCGAAGCGGGCCGGGCGGTTTATGACGGCGTCGATCTGCTCCACGCCCCCCAGTCGCGATTGCGCCGCATTCGGGGGAGCCGGATCACCATGATCTTTCAAGATCCCATGACCTCGCTCAACCCCTATATGACCATCGGCGCCCAGATCATCGAGCCCTTGCGGATTCACAACGGCGCGAGCCGGGCCGATGCCCGCGACCAAGCCGTTTCCGCTCTCCAACGGGTGGGCATTCAGGACGCCGCCGAGCGGTTGCGGTCCTTTCCCCATCAGTTTTCGGGCGGCATGCGCCAACGGGTTATGATTGCCATGGCCCTGGTCACCCGGCCGCGGCTCCTCATCGCCGATGAACCAACCACTGCCCTCGACGTGACCGTCCAGGCCCAGATCCTCGATCTCATCCGTGAACTGCAGGGCAGTCTGGGCATGGCGGTGATTCTCATCACCCATGATCTGGGCGTGGTGGCGGGAAACTGTGCCCGGGTGGCGGTCATGTATGCCGGCCGGATCGTGGAATCGGCGGCGACAGACGCCCTGTTCGCCACGCCCCGGCATCCGTACACCCAGGCCCTGCTGGCGGCCTTGCCCGGAGCCCGCGACCGGGATGCGCCCCTCGAAAGCATCCCGGGATTTCCCCCCGACCTCATCGCGCCCATCGTCGGATGCCCTTTCGCGCCTCGGTGCGTCCATGCCGTGGATGCCTGTCGCGAGACGACGCCCGCTCTCGAAGAAACCGCGCCGGGCCATGCTACGGCATGCATCCGCGCCCAAAGGGGGGAACTATGACGGAGCCCGTACTGGAAATTCGCGATCTGTCGGTCCATTTCCCGGTTCGGCGGCGGGGCGTATTCGGCGGCGAAGATGGACTGGTCAAGGCCGTGGACGGCGTCTCGCTGACGGTGGCGCGGGAGGAAACGGTAGGTCTGGTGGGCGAATCGGGCTGCGGCAAATCGACCCTGGCTCGGGCGGCTTTGCGGCTCATTGAACCGACGGCGGGCAGCGTCCGTATCGACGGCATCGACCTGACCACCCTCTCGGGCGAGGAACTGCGAAAACGCCGTCGCGCCATGCAGATGATCTTCCAGGATCCCTATGCCTCGCTCAATCCGCGGATGACGGTGTTCGACGCCCTGGCCGAGCCTTTGCTGGTCCATCAAATCGTGCCGCGCAAGGCCATTCCCGGCGAGGTGGCGGGGTTGATGGCCAAAGTCGGCCTGGCCCGGCGGTATGTGCGGAAATACCCCCACGAATTCTCGGGCGGCCAACGCCAGCGGATTGCCATTGCCCGGGCTCTAGCCCTACGGCCCACACTCATCATCGCCGACGAGCCCGTCTCGGCCCTCGATGTGTCGGTCCAGGCCCAAATCCTTAACCTATTGCGCGATCTCCGCCGCGACGAGGCCCTCACGCTGATGCTCATTTCCCATGATCTGTCCGTGGTCCGGCACTTGTCGGATCGCATCGCGGTGATGTATCTCGGAAAAATCGTCGAACTGGGGGAAGCGGAGCAGGTCTACGGCCGCCCGCAGCACCCGTATACCCGGGCCCTCATCAGCGCCGTGCCCATGCCCGACCCGGTGAAGGAACGCCAGCGGCAACGGACCGTGCTCCGGGGCGATCCGCCCTCGCCGCTCCATCCACCCGAAGGCTGCGCATTCCACCCCCGCTGTCCCTATGCCACCGACGCCTGCGCCCGGATCGTGCCCCCCCTTGAAACTCAACCGGACGGCCGTCGGACCGCCTGCATCCGTCTGGACGCCATCGAAGCGGAGCCGGTTGCGTAGTCGCGCCACATCGCCGTGCCTAATCGGTTCCCGGATAGGCCCCGGCCACGGCATCGGTCAGGTCCTGGGCAAGCTGTTTGCGGTCCGGTGCGTCCAGCGGGGAATGGCCGTAGGTTAGAATAATGTCAAACCCCGGGCCGGCGGCCAGGCGCTTGAGATGGCCGACAAAGGTTACCCCACGGCCCCATACGACCCATTCCGACGGCGGCGGCGTATTCCGGGGCGTTTCGTAGGAGACGGCCACATAATGAACCGGAATGCCCGCGCGAATGGCCACCTCGAACAAACCCGGCTTGAAAGACCGCACCTCCGTTCCTTCGCCAATGCCGCCCTCCGGGAAAATATGGACTCCGTAGCCTGTTTTAAGAATGTCCTCCACTATCGTGGTGACCCGGGGCAGGTCGAGCATCCGTTCCCGGTCCACGAACACGGTCTGCATCCACCGGGCAATCCATCCGAACACGGGCCACGTGGCCACTTCCGATTTGGCCACAAAGACCGGTCCCTGGATCGCTTGCAGCGCGAAGATGTCGATATAGGACAGGTGGTTCGACACCTGCAGATAGGGCGGCTTGGGCGGTTGGCCTGCAAGGTGGATGCGTGCGCCCAGGAAGTAGAGGAACCCCCGGGCCCACAGCATGATGCAGCCTTTACGAAGACGCCGTTCCACCGGCGGCATGATAAGCGCCAACGGCATGGCCGTCATTCGCAATGTGACCAGCGTAAAGGTCCATATCGCCATAATGGTCAGACGCGAGACCTGCCTCGTCCGGATCCACCACACGGGCGATGTGGGATCCATATCGTGCGTATTTGTGCTCCGTTCCATAGAGGCGCAGATATACCCCGAGCAGCCAGGCAATTTCAACCTCATATGCCTGCCGCAGGGCGAATGGCCTTAGTCAAAATCTACAAAATATGTTTTACTCGACTACATATAAGCGTCAACAAACTGCAAATATGGACCGAATGACGCACTACGGAAAGGCCACCACATGAATCTTCTTCGCCAGTTCCGTGTCCGGGTGGTAGATAATCAGCTCGTCTTTCCCATCATTGCGCAAGTCATGGGCCTCGGCCCGACCGAATGACGGAATATTGAGGGTCTGCCACGGCCGTCGGCTCAGGAAATCGTTCGGATCGCCCGTATGCACAACCAGCTCGTCGCCGCTGGCCCCGAAAGCTACATCGGCCCGGCCGTTGCCGTTGAAATCGCCGATGGTATAGGCCACGCTGCGGCGGCCGTCTGGCGCATCGATGGGAAAGCTGGTCGAGAAATCCGGGCTTGTGCTGAAGGACCCGTCTTTGAACAGGTACACTTCGGCTTGAACCGTAAGGCGTCGGCGTAGAAAGTAGTTTACGAAGGATCCGACGCTGTAGGGGACTTTGAGCTGGGCGATATCGAGTTGCCCGTCACCGTCCACATCGATGATGACCGGCGTGGCGAAGGCCCCTTCCGTTTCAAAGGTGGCATCGGGTTCGTCGGGGTATTCATAGGGATCTGTGGCCAGGTATACCCGCGTCACCACCGTGATGTTCACCGACCCGGCCGTCTGCGTGACGATGAGATCGGGCAATCCGTTGGCGTTGATGTCGCGGAGCTGCACATCGGCGCTCCATTGGTCGTCCTGGACAGCCGGAATGGGGAACCGCCGTTGTTGCGACCAATCCTCCCCATAGACGAAATCGGCGTATTCGTCCGTGAGAAAGACGATGCTTTTGGAATCGGTATCGGGCGGCTCGAAGACCTGGTGCGACGGATAGCCATACCGCACCTGGAGCCCCCCCCGGTCACCGCCGCGGGCTTCGCTGAACACATTGACCGGAATCTTGGCGACCAAGCCGTCGAGGTTCCGCGCCGCGTAGCCCGTAGGCATGGGGATCAACCATTCGTCGATACCGTCGCCCGTGAGATCCTGGGCGGCATGGGGTAGGAATCGAAGGCGTCGAGCCCCTTCGGGAACCAGCGAATTGAACTCGGTTCGACCGGTTACGACAAACTGTCCCTCGTGCAGCCGCATGACCGTCGCCCGGGTCGAACTGACCGCCACCAGGCTCCGCACCGGATGCTCGCCCACTTGCGCCCAAAACAGCGCCCCGTAGGCGGGATCCAGGGCCATTCGCACATCGGGCCGGGACCGGTAACTCCCGTCATCCTGCTGGAGAAAGGCCACGAGGTGCTTCGTGTCGGGATCCTCTTTGTCATCGTAAGTAATGGCGACTAGGTCTTTGTGACCGTTGCCGTTGATGTCTTCGACGCTCAAATCCCACACGTCGAGATGGGTCTCGAGCACGTAAATATCGGGAGCGGCCATCGCCAGGGCCATCGTGGCGAGGGCGAGACATACCGTCATGGAAAACCTCCTTGTGGTTGGTCGGCAATGGGAATCGTCAGTTGTGGATAACGAATTGGATCCGCCATAGGTGGACGAAGTTTCCTGTTGCTGATAGAAACACCGCCGAGGCATCCGTCGTTCCGTCCGATGGTTTTACTCGGGCAAAACGAAAAAGGCCATACGGCCATGTGGCCCCCGCATGGCCGAATAACTGGAAACCAGTGCGGCCTGCGGGGTATGCTGTTGACCAGCGGCGCGCGGTTCCGACTCGAATGGCGCGCCGCTCGCCCATTCTACCGGGCGTATGCATATTCTGTCCATTAATATACCCCCGGTCCGTTCGGCGCAACGACTGTCGATAGGCGGACCGGCGAGCCTTGCCAACGAAAGGATGGTAACACCATGAGCGATGTGAACAAAGTCGTATTGGCCTACTCGGGCGGCCTCGACACGTCCGTAATTCTCAAGTGGTTGCAGGAGACCTACCACGCCGAGGTGGTGGCCTTTGTGGCCGACCTGGGCCAAGGCGAAGAAACCGAACCGGCCAGGCAAAAGGCCGTCGACACGGGCGCCTGCGCCGTCTATGTGGAGGACCTGAAAGAGGAGTTCGTCCGGGATTACGTGTTTCCGGCCATGAAGGCCAACGCCATCTACGAAGGTTGCTACCTCCTCGGCACGAGCGTGGCCCGCCCCCTTATCGCCAAGGCCCAAATCGACGTGTTGCGCAAGGAAAACGCCGATTCGGTGTCCCACGGCGCCACGGGCAAAGGCAACGACCAGGTCCGGTTCGAGCTGACCTATTTCGCCCTCGAACCCAACGTGACCATCATCGCCCCCTGGCGCGATCCCAAATGGGACCTGACCTCGCGGACCAAGCTCATCGAATACGCCAAGAAGCACGGCATCGAAGTTCCCGTGACGCAGAAGAAGCCCTATTCCATGGACCGCAACCTGCTGCATATCTCCTACGAAGGCGGCATTCTCGAGGATCCCTGGGCCGAGGCCCCCGAGGATATGTTCCAACTGACCGTGGACCCGACCAAGGCCCCCGATACGCCGGTGTACGTCGAGGTCGATTTCGAGGAAGGCACGCCCGTGGCGGTGGACGGCGAACGGCTCTCGCCGGCGGCCCTGCTCGACCGACTCAATGGCATCGCCGGAGCCCATGGCGTGGGACGGGTCGATCTGGTCGAGAACCGTTTCGTGGGCATGAAATCCCGCGGCGTCTACGAAACTCCCGGCGGCACGGTGCTCTATGCGGCCCATCGGGCGGTCGAATCCATCACCATGGACCGAGAAGTCATGCTCATGCGGGATCAGATGTCGCCCAAGATTGCCCAGCTCATCTACAACGGCTTCTGGTTCTCGCCCGAGATGAAGGTGATGATGGATTTTGTCACTTCCACGCAGGAGAATGTTACCGGCACGGCGCGCCTCCGCCTCTACAAGGGCAACTGCATGGTGGTGGGCCGGAAAGCGCCTGTATCGCTTTACGACGAGAAGATAAGCTCCTTCGAAGAAGACGAGGGCGCCTATCAACAGGCCGACGCCGGGGCCTTCATCAAACTCAACGCCCTCCGGCTTCGCGTCCGCAACCGGGCCGGCTTATTGGATGATTAACCGCTCCATGCCAACGCCCCCGATCGCCAAGCGCCGGGGGCGTTGCGCACGACAAACTTAGTCTTCGGACACCGGATACCGGAAATCGGGCGGAAGGGGATAATGCCGGGGCAGTTCCGTGCTCACCTCGTCGGGATCCGTACCGCATGCGACGGCCCTCTCGCGCAACCAGCCTATCATGTCCTCATCTTCCATCGGGGGACCGGTGTCGTATGCATCCCAAAAGTAGATGACGGTAAATAGATCACGATGGGGCGGAGATTGATGTTGATACCGTATTTGCAGGGGGTAGGGTGAGGCGGCCAGGATCGCGCACAGCGCTTCCCGGGCCGGCATATCCACCAGGTCCAGGGTGATGGACGTGTCCTGGGTAAACCATTCGGGCGGCTGATACCCCCAAGTAGTCGGCGATGCTGTCGAGGGATCCCGTCGGTCCTTCGGGTTGGGCACTCCTGTGAGGGGATTTACGAAGACAGTATCCGGCCCCAGGCGGCCGTTCAGATACGCCCCGAATTGCTGAAGCGCTTCCCAGGGCGACGCCTCGTGCAAGGATAAACTCACCGTAAGCTCGAGCGGGTTTACCTTTCCATCGGGAATCCTGGTTGGGTAGATGCACAAGAGGCCCGAATATATATCCCAATCCAGCATCCCGCCGCTGTCGGCCTTGATGGTGTCCAGGGTCATACGGAGCGATTGCCCTCGGCGAATATCCATAGGAATTCGGATTGCCGAATTGTGAATGAAAAACGCGCTCTCCGGAAAGGCCTCCAGGGTTTCTCTGGGAGGGGTCTCCAACAACTGGAACACATCGTACATGCGATAGAGTACCCTATGCAGACGGCTGATAGGAAGCCCATCATCCTCCGCGGCATACCGAGAGCTCCGCTCCGCTTGGCGCGACAGGATGTCCTCGGCGCTTGCATTCTCCTCCTCTGCATCCGCGGCGCGCGTCCCCTGCGCCAATATGCC
>PWNM01000404.1 GCA_003557825.1 Candidatus Hydrogenedentota bacterium
CGCATGATCGGCGAGTTCATCGGAGCCGATGCCAGCCGTGTTGTCCTTTATGGACCGGATGACCATACCCTACAAATTGCCTATGCATGGAACAGTTCCCGTCAACCCAAGACGCCCCCGGACAGGCCGTCGTTTACAGAGCATCCATGGATTCTGGAACGGATATTGAAATCGGCAACCATTCACATTCCCAATGTACGCGATCTGGAACACAATAATGTACCGATTCGCGATGCATTGCTGACCGACAGCATTGAATCGTTTGCCGCCATTCCGTGTGGAACCCTCGGAGCCGTTCGCGGTTATGTGGCCTTCAGCAGCAGCACCGAGAGACAGCCTCTGTCGTTCGAATCCATCGCCCTGCTACAAATCCTGGGCAACACGTTAATGAATGCCCTTCAGGGCAAGGAAACGGAAGAAGCATTGCGCGCCAGCGAAGCCCGGGAACGCAAGCAAACCGACAAAATTCAGGTGCTCCTCGATGCAACGCCGGCTCTGGTGTGGATCGCCGAGGATAGTGAATCATCGACAATCCGAGGGAATCATGCTGCCAACTGCTTCCTCCGATTACCCGTAGATGAATACGGCAAGCACCATTATATGTCGCAGGAGCTGGGATTTCGGGTATATCGCGGCGATGAGGAACTCCTGCCCCACGAGCGTCCGATCGAACGTTCGGCGCGGACGGGCGAGACCTTTCGCGAATGCGAGTTGCGCATCGAGTTTTCCGATGGCGATACCCGGTATCTCATGGGCAATGTGACGCCCCTGCTTGATGAGGATAGCAATCCGTCGGGAGCAGTGGGCGCGTTCCTCGATATTACCGAGATGCGGGACGCCACCGAAGCGCTTCGGCAGAGCGAAGCCCGGTACCGCCTCCTGTTCAATCAGATGGCCATGGCCTTCGCCTTACACGAGATGATCTACGATGATCTCGGTGAAGCCGTCGACTACCGATTCCTCGAGGTAAATGCCGAGTTTGAAAGAATGAGCGGATGGCGTCGCGAGGAGATCATTGGGCGGACCGTACGCGAAGTGGATCCCGATACGGAGCCGGAATGGATCGAAACCTTTGATCGGGTGGCTCGGGTCGGTGAGTCCTTGCACATCGAACGACATAGCGTCGCCTTGGACCGGATCTATGACATCGTGGCCTACTCACCCGATCCGGGCCAGTTCGCTGTATTGACCACGGATATCACCGAACGACGAAGGGCGGAAGCCGAACATCACCGCCTCGAAACCCAGGTCCAGCATGCCCAGAAACTCGAGAGTCTCGGCGTATTGGCCGGCGGCATCGCCCATGATTTCAACAACCTGCTCATGGCCATCCTGGGAAACGCCGATCTTGCCCTACTCGAAATCCCGCCGACCTCAGGAGCGCGCAACAATCTTCAGGAGATTGAACGAACCGCCCGGCGCGCAGCGGATCTCTGTCGTCAGATGCTGGCCTACTCCGGCCGGGGGCATTTCATGGTGGCTCCTCTTGACCTGCAGGATCTGGTCGATGAAATGGGCCATATGCTCGAAGTATCTATCTCAAAAAAGGCGACGTTGCGCTTCGAGTTTGCCGATAACCTCCCCCCCATTGAGGCCGACGCCACCCAGATGCGGCAGGTCGTCATGAACTTGATCGTCAATGCATCGGAGGCCATCGGCGAAAATACCGGCGTCATATTGGTTCGGACAGGCCTGATGGAATGCAATCTCGAGTTTCTTTCCACCACCATTCTGGGGGATAATCTTGACCCCGGTTATTACGTCTATATCGAAGTGTCCGATACAGGGATCGGCATGACACCGGACACGATGCACAAAATTTTCGAGCCTTTTTTCTCGACCAAGTTTACGGGCCGGGGGCTGGGCATGGCGGCTGTTTTGGGCATCGTCCGCGGCCACAAAGGCACGATCGACGTAAGCAGCACGCCCGGCAAAGGCTCCCGATTCCGCGTCTTGTTCCCGGCCCGGCATGTTGTTCCGACGCAGCCCACGGACGAATCTCCCAAGCTGTCGAACTGGAAGGGCGACGGAACGATTTTGTTGGTGGACGACGAGGAATCGATCCGCGCCATCGGGAAACTGATGCTCGAGAAGGTAGGATTCCGGGTGATCACCGCTGCCGATGGGCAGGAGGCCATTGACCGCTTCGAAACTCAACCCCACGAATTCTGCTGCATCATTCTGGATCTCACCATGCCCAATATGGACGGCGTTGAGGCATTTGAAATTCTGCGCCATATACGTCATGATGTGCCTGTTATTCTATCCAGCGGGTACAATGAGTGTGAGGTTCGTGATAGGATAAGCATTAAAGGCATACAAGGTTTTATACAGAAACCATATCAGCTCACAAAGCTGATCCACACCTTGCGGGGCATCTTGGAATGTGGTGAGAACCGATAACCGGGAGCGGTGCATCGCCACATTATTTTTTGGGGCACGCCGGGTGGGGGGAATCTGGAAAAGGGCATTGCCATGCAGGTGAGGCATTCCGAACAGCGGCAGACCTTTCGAAATATGGTGGAGGAGGGGGATTCCTTTGTAACCGCTCAGGTAACTCAGCACATCCAACACCAATCCCTCCAGTCCCAAATGAAGCAGTTGGGCGAACCAATCGAAGACTGGGTTCGTCGCGCCTCGGAAAGCTTGATACTAGGCCTCGATGGAGATTCAGACGTCGCGAACGGCTTTACGCCCGCCCCATCTCCGGATACGCCCGCCGTCGCATTCGGCATCCAAGAGGCTGAAAGATGCCAGACGACTCGGCTACCCGTCGATTTCAATCTTGAGCTCCTCAAGACGCTGCGCTGGGGTTATCTCGACCTTGTAGACCAACAGGGAACCGATAGCGAAACGGTGTTCTTTTGCCGAGACTACGCGCATCGGTTTTTCGATCAGGCTGAGCTTGCCTTTTTCCGTAAGTGGCTTCAGATTGTCGAACAAGAACAGCACCACATTGAGGCCAAGATCCAGCAATCCCACAAATTCGAGAGCTTGGGTGTATTGGCAGGCGGCATTGCTCACGAATTCAACAATGTACTCATGACCGTACTGGGCAATGCGGACTTAATGCTCCTCGACCTGCCCCCAAAATCCCCCATACGCAGCAATCTGAATGACATCGAAGAGGCAGCGCGACGGGCAGCCGAACTGTGTCGCCAGCTTCTGGCCTATGCCGGTAAAGGCCGCTATGTCATCGAACCGATCAACCTATCGAATCTCATCGAAGGGATGGAACGGATGCTTTCGGTCTGCATACCCAAAGGCTCCGCATTGCGGTTTAACCTTTCTCCTTCCCTACCCGAGATTCCGGTGGATGCCTCGCAAATTCGACAGGTGATCCTGAACCTGGTCACCAACGCCGCCGAAACGTTTACCGAAAAAAGCGGCGTAATTACGATCACCACCGGCATGATGGACTGCGATGCCGACTATTTTAAGGGAGCCGTTTGCGACGAGACGCCCGACGATGGTCAGTATGTATTCGTCGAGGTGTCCGACACGGGCCCTGGAATGGACGCCGCTACACAGGAGCGCCTGTTCGAGCCATTTTTCACCACCAAGTTCGCCGGCCGCGGCTTGGGGATGCCTGCCGTGTTGGGTATTGTTCGCAGTCACGGCGGAGCATTGAGGATCTACAGCGAGCTTGGGCATGGAACCACGTGCAAGGTCCTGTTTCCCGTGGCATCCCTCACCGCTCCCGAGACGCTTCCGCTGATGCCCGAGGAAACCGGCGTCATGGGACGGATTTTGGTCGTAGACGATGAGCCGGGAGTCCGCCGGGTAGGTCAACTCATGCTCAGGAAACTCGGATACCAAGTAATTGAGGCGTCTTCCGGCATAGAGGCGCTGGAAATAATGGAACGACAAGCAAACGTCCTCACCGGCGTCTTGCTCGACCTGACCATGCCGGAGATGGATGGCCTGGCTACCTTTCAGGCCATTCGGCGTATCCGAAAAGACCTGCCGGTCCTGCTCACCAGCGGCTACAACGAATCCGATGCCACAGAACGGTTCGCCGGTCGGGGACTGGCGGGATTTCTGCAAAAGCCTTACACCCTGCAAGCGTTGCATGACAGCCTGCAAGCGATCATATTGTCACCATAGGTAACGCCGATTTGGGGTGGCGCAGCACAGTTGGTGACGCATGGGACGGGCTGTGGGGCCTCGCCATACGCAACCTCCTCTTTCCCGAATTCTGCGCCCTGTGCAACATACGGCTCCTCACCGAAGACAACCATCATTTCTGTCCCACCTGTTGGGAGAGCAGTCCCCGTATCGAGCGTCCCTTTTGTTCGGTCTGCGGACGGCCCCACCCCCGCGGCGTGGGCATGATGGGCCGCCATAACTTCCCCTGCGGGGCCTGCGCCGCTCAACTCCCCAAGTTGCCCTATCGCCGGGTCGTAGGAGCAGCCCATTACGCCGGGGCCGTTGAAGAAGCCGTCAAGCGGTTCAAGTTCCACGGCAAACTCAACCTGACCGAACCGCTGGCGGCGCTCCTCGAGGAGACGGTCACGGCCGAACTCGACCCGGATGCTTACGACTGGCTCGTACCCGTGCCGCTACATCGGGTTCGCCAACGCGAACGGGGGTACAACCAGGCACTCGTGCTAGCGGAAGCCTTGATGCCTGTTTTCTCGAATGCCCGCATCGATCAGTGCCTGCGCCGTATTCGTCCGACCCACACTCAGAGTCGCATCAAAGACCCCGCAGAACGTCGGCGGAATGTACGTGGCGCTTTCGCTATTGAAGGTGCATCGCATCTCAAGGGCGGCGCCGTTTTGCTGCTCGACGACGTCATCACCACTCACGGAACCGTCGAGGAATGCGCCCGAATCCTGCGCCAGGTCGGCGTGGCTCATGTCGATGTTCTCGCCATTGCCCTGGCCACATCGCCCCACGAAAAGCCGCCTCCTGCCTAACCTTGTCGAACGAACCGCCCATGTTGGAATCCGTTCAGCATCGTTGTATACTGAGATTATTCTGAAATAGTCCCTATGCGCCAATTTGGATCACTCAAGAAGGAGGGGCAGCAATGAACAGTCCGACCGAATCAGCCCCGCTGCCGAGCGCCGAGGAACTGCTGGCGTTGGATCGGGTCCGTGCCTTGTTTGCCCCGTATTCGCGTCCTCTCGTGGTAACAGCAGTCCGTGATGCCCTTACTTGGTATCGTAGCGTCCTTGCCCCCGGTGATTCCCCGCCGCCGTTGTACGATCTCCTGGCGCAGGTCGAGGCGTTCGTACAGCGCAATGCCGCCAGCCGAATTCGTCCCGTGGTGAACGCTACCGGCATACTGCTGCCCGACGCGCTTGGAAATGCGCCCCTACCAAGGGAATGCGCCCATGGCTTCCCTGCCGTTCAGCGGTGGTGCAGCTCCCGCATGGATCCCGTGACGGGTGAGCCAAAACGGCGTACGCGAGTGGTGGAGCATCTCCTCTGCATGCTTACGGGAGCCGAGGCGGCCCTGATCACGAGCAGTGAAACCGCCGCCGTGGTGTTGGCCGTCGCAGCATTGTGTGAAGGTCGCGATGTCATGGTTCCCGCCATGGCTATTCAGCACCACACGCCATTGGCCCGCGTCATAGATTGCTTGGCTCGATCGGGCGTGGGTGTGCATGAATCCCTCGACGAAGCCGATCAGGCCATTGGGCTCCAACGGGCGATTACCTCGCGAACGGCGGGACTCCTGTATATGGATGCCACGGCAGCACCCCCGGCGGGACTCATCGATCTGGCTCAGGAAAACGGCGTGACCGTCTTCGACGCGTTCAATGGCGGGAACCTGTGCGATGTGACGCGGTTCGCCGCACCGGCCATGGCGACGGTGGGCCAGCGCCTCACAGCAGGAGCCGATGTGTGCGTCTTTGCCGCCAATCACCTTCCAGGCGGTCCCCAGGCAGGGGCTTTGGTCGGTCGGCGGGAAATCCTGGAACAAATACGCGCTCACCCCTTCGCCCATATGGTTGAGGCGGACGCCCTAACCGAACTGGCCTTGGAACAGGTCCTCCGATTGTTTGGAGAGCCCGAGCTGCTTCCCCAAAGGCATCCGCTGTACTACGCTCTGGCGCGACCAACGGACGAGATGCTGGTGTTAGCCGGAGCCTTGGCGGAACGGCTCGATGCATTGGATCCCAGCATCGAGACACGGACCATCCGAGCGGAAGCGTCTTTGGGCGATGGGATTTTGCGAAGCATCGCCCTTCCATCATTTGCCGTCGAGGCGCACATCAGCGACATGAGCGGTGGAGAATTGGCGCGACGCCTTCGGGAATGCGAACCGCCGGTCGTATCCGTTGTCGTGGGTGAGTCGGTGCGGCTTATTGTCCGAACGCTGTTGGACGGCGATGGTGACCACATTGTGTACGCCTTCGAAGCGGTATTACGGGAATCTCGATGAGCAACAGGTCTATACCGCGTCGCTGGGTTTGCCGGACCGCGCCCACTTCACCACCATATCCCGCAGGACGCTGAACTCCACCGGCTTGGTGAGATAGTCGTCCATACCCGCAGCCAGGCAGCGTTCCCGATCGCTCCCCAATGCATGGGCCGTTAAGGCGATGATGGGGATTCGGCGTCCTTTGGGCTCACGTAGGCGAATCGTTTCCGTCGCCTCGAAACCGTCCATGCCCGGCATCTGACAGTCCATGAAAATCAGTTCAATGGGCTCGGAGAACGCCTTTTCGACGCCCTCGGCGCCATCCTCAGCGATGACGACTGCACACCCGCAACGTTCGAGCAATCTAACCTCAACCATGCGATTGACGGGGTTATCTTCCACGAGCAACACCGGGATACGGTGTTCGGTTGGGTGCGCAACGCCTTCCGGTCTCGGCGCGACTACGATGGGGGAGGAATCGAGATTCGGCTCATCGCTCGTGGCTACCGGTCCATCCGCCACAGCCATACGGACGATCTCAAGCAGACGTTTTTTTCGGGCCGGAAGGAGAAGCGACGCGTCGAACCCCGTTTGTTCCGACACAGGTTTGGCGTTGGGTATGGCCAATAGTACAAGCAACATATCCTCAGACGGAACCGAACCCCGCACCGTTTTGGCCAGCGTTTCGAGCTCACCTAGTCGGCCATCGATTAACGCCATCCGAAAAGACGAACCTTGTCGAAAGGCCTCATCGATGCAGGTAGCCGCCTCGTTCGCCGAATCCACCGCCGTCACTATGGCTCCCATGCGTTCGAGCTGCCGGGTCAGAACGCGCCGTTGCAGGGGATGGGCTACCGCCAATACTACCTGTAGGGGCGGCGGCCCTGACACATCGGCATCGGCCGCCGGCCAGTCTACCGTATCGAGGGGGATAGAAGCCTCGAACACGGAACCACACCCCAGTTCGCTTTCCACTGTAAGCGTTCCACCCATGAGCGTGACCAGTTCATGGCATATGGCCAATCCCAGCCCGGTACCCCCATGACGGCGCTTACTCGATGGATCGACTTGCGAAAATCGGTCGAATATTTCGCCCAGGTAGTCCTGACCAATGCCGATGCCTGTGTCTTCGACCCGTATGTGGACTCCATCGGAGTCTTCGGATGCTCCGATCTGCAATAGGACATGGCCCGTATCGGTAAATTTGATGGCATTGTTGACGAGGTTCATAAAGATCTGCCGCAATCGGGCCGGATCCCCTTGTACATAACGGGGGCAATCGGTCTGGAAGTCGGCGATGAGTTCAATGCCTTTACCCGCG
>PWNM01000380.1 GCA_003557825.1 Candidatus Hydrogenedentota bacterium
CCCTGCCTATCGCGCTCAACTTTTTCCTGCTGAGCGTCATCTGCCTGATATTGTTCGCTGCCAGTTTGTGGAACGTCAGGCGGCGGTGGATTGCCTGAGGAGCTCAAAGGAGTTCAAAGAATCTCTCTTGGCCTAGATGGGGCATATACCGATCAGCGGCCTCGTTGATGGACAATGGGGGCGAATCATCCGGCAATGCATACAGCTGTCCTGTGCGCCGAATATGTCCCGGAGCCTTGATTAGGGCCGTTCGAAACGCTCGGGGAAATCGGTTCGTAGTCCAATCGCTTCCGTATCGATGGAGTCGATACCCAGTGCGCGGGCAGGGGAGTCATCGGCCAGGCGATAGTCGTGGGCGCCGGCATCCATAAACTGTGGGTCGGCGACAATGCTATCGGCATCGAATTGTTCGTCAAAAAGGCTTTGCCATTCCTCGAGCGTATCGACTGGGGTGTCGCCGTTGAAACGTAACGGACCGCCGGTCGCGTTCCAAACGCAGTTGAAATTGGATTCGGCGACGCGGTTGTCCTCCCAGTTGATGAAATGATGGATCACGCCCTCCGGTGTCTCGAAGTAGAGGATGTTGTGGGTGTATACATGCTCGTCGGCCCGTTCGTCGGCCATGACCATCGAAAGCAGCGCTGCGTCCATAGGCGGGCGGACGACGATGACGTTGTTATGAAACCGATTGCCGATGCCTTTGGAAAATATCCCTACCACATGCCGGGTTCCGTGGACGTTGTAGATGATGTTGTTGCGAACCGTGAAATAGTCCGTGGCATCGTCGAGATACATACCCATCTGCAGGTCGAATACATCGTTGCCCACATCGTGAATCAGGTTGTTCTCGTAATGATTGTCTCGGCCCGGCCCCCACGACTCCATGGCGCCTGTATCCTGACTATCCAGGTTGACCCGGTGAATCCGGTTATAGGCGATGCGGTTGTGGCGGCTGTGGAGAAAGTCGTGGCGATTTTCCCAGGTCACGCCTTCGATTTGGGTTCGAAGCACCTGATAACGCATGCCCTTGATCGTCGTCCCGTAGCGGGGCATATGGTGGATATCGTTGTGGAGCACTTCGTTGTGGCCGCTCTGGCTGATCCAAACGCCTGAGCCGTCGCCCGCATTGCGACCGCCCCGATAAATGTGGTTGTTGACCACTCGGTGGTGGGAGTTTACATCGGGTTGGCCCGGCTGCAGACCTTGCAGCATGACCCCGTGCCGTCCCAGGTCATGGATTGCGTTTGACGCGATCCGCACACGCTGCGAATGGCCCACAACCATAACGCCCTGAGCGCCGCCGTTGGATATGCGGCATCGTTCGAGTTCGCAATCCTGGGCGTGAGCGAATCGAACAACATCGCCCTTGGCGATGCTCAGGTCCAAGTCGGTGATGCGCACATATTGCACGGGCGCATCCGGTTCGCCCGTAATGTGCAGGACATGCTCCGCTGTCGAGGCCACATAGGTCGCCTCATTGGGATTTCCGGCACTGGGGCGGAGGTAGATTCGACGTTCGGTAGGGTCCAGGTAATACTCGCCCGGTTCTTCGAGAAACTCAGGTACATTGAGAACGCGAAAGCGGTTGCCGGGACGAATGTCGTTGCCTACCCGCTCGGCAAGGGTGAGACGTCGGGCATCGAAATCCACCGATTCAATGTCGGCCGTATAGGTCCACCAGTCCCAACCGGCCCAGATGTAAACCGATGCATGTCGTGCATCCCAGCCTGCCGGTTCGAGGTCGCCCTCTTGGTAGTAAAAGGCTTCGTGAACCCGGTCGGCCACAGGCTCCGCCACGTGGAAGTAATCGCCTTTGGGGCGGGCGGCGATGCTCATGGGCGTCCCATTCTCGAAGACCTCGCCCACCTCGTATCCTTCGGGATAGGGGCATGAATAAACGCCGTCGCCCTCGTCGCGCCAATTGCCTAGCGGAAGACCGCCGATCAGTTGGGCGATTGAGCCTTCAGCGGATCGCCAGGTAACCGGGGCCAATTCCGAACCGCTGTCCTCGGGGGTGAATTCGATTCCATCGGGTAGATAAAAGGCCCCCGAAATAGCAAGGGCAACGCCGTGATCGGGAGCGTCGGTTTTTACGGCTCGGACGGCCTCTTGCGCCGCTTGGAGGGAAGAAAACGGGGCGGCGGCAGAGCCGTCGCCGCCCTCAGGAGCTTGGTCCGAAACGTATAATACGGTCTCGGGCGATGCCGTAAGCAGGCACAGTCCCCACAAACACGTTGCCACAATAGCCATTGGCCCACCCTCCGCTATGGATCTCTCGCTCGATTGTCGGGGCGCTTGGATTACGGGCTATTCCTGTTGCCGTCGCAGCTCCTGTTGCCGCCGTAATCGATGAGCGTCGATCTCAGTTAGTTGGCGATCCTCGATGATAACAAGATGAAACCCGTGTCGGGTCTGAATAATCGGACTGAGTTCGCCGATAGGCCCGTTCCACACATAGGTTTCAAAATCGCCGATGTAGGTACCGCGAGGAGCATACCCTAAGTCGCCGCCTCGTACGGCGTTGTGATCATCTTCTGAGTATTGCCGAGCAAGTCGCGTAAAGCTCTCGCCGCCCTGTATGCGTTCCCGAAGCTCGGTGATCTGCTCCAGGGCTTCTGCCCGCTCCTCGGGATTGCCGTGATCGCATCGAATAAGAATATGCCGCGCGCGAACCACTGATTCGCTTGGCGGGGGTGCTCCCCGAAGCCATATCAGCAACAGCAGTAGGATGAAAACGCCGATGACCCCTATCCAGATCCATTTGGTTCGATCGGGGGCATCCTCCTCGAACTCCTGATCGCTATCTACCTTCCGACGTACTTCGTTCTGATCCAAAATCATCTCCTAAATGTATGCGGACTCCGAACCCTTTGTTTCGTTGGATTCGGAATGAATCATCCCATCAGATTACCCAAGGCGCCAAAATACGACATGTAAAACTGGAAGACAATATAGCCGATAGCGCCTGCCACTGCCAAGTAAACAATATAATATAGTACCGGAACTGCCTTGTCTACCGCATGGGAGGCTTCCTCCAGGTAATATTGCGACACCTTCCGCAGCGTCTTGTCGATCTCGCCGCTTTCCTCGCCCACATAGATCATCTCTCGTGCGGTGGGCAGCAGGAAATGGCTATGGCTAAACGCATCGGTTAGGGTCTCGCCATTGCGCACATGGGGAACGGCCTTGAGCATGTCTTGGGCGATATAGGGGTTCATTGTCACGGAAGCGGAACGTTCGATGCACTGATGAATGGGTAGTCCGCTTTGGATCAGCAACGCCAGACTACGAAAGAACCGGGCCAAGGCAAACCGGCGCGTAATCGGAGCCAACGGCCAAATGTAGGTGGACACGGCGCCCCATATCCATTTGAGTACTCCCAGGCGTGCTAGCAGGACGCAGATGCCGGCGATGATAGCGAATACCGTCAGCCATTTCGCTTGAAACCAACCGTATTCCACGAAAAATCCGCCAAAGGAGAAGGTGGGGCTTGTGCCCATGATGCTACCTATGGCCGAGCGAACCATCTTCAGGGCGAAGGTTCCAAGAAACCAGGCCACGACCATGAGCGTAACCGGGTAGAAAAGCGCCTTGACGATGCTCCGGCGGATCCGCATGCGATCCTCAAAATAGTCCGCCAAATCGCGAAACATCATATCGAGGCGACCGCCGGCTTCGCCCGCGGCGATGGACTCGATCACATAGGGCGGCAGGTAGCGTTCTTGGGCCCGCACGGCTTCGGCGAGCGTATCGCCGTCGCGAATCGAGTCCTGAATGCGCGTCAGCAATTCGCGGACTTCGGTGTCGCGTGACTCCCGCTTGATGGCCTCGAACCCTTGTAGCAAGGGCAAGCCGGCTTCGTAGGTCGTAGCCAACTGGCGACAGAGGGGTACCATTTTTTTGAGGCTCAGCTGCGGAAAAACGAGTCCCATGGGCGTTCCTTTTCAATCCAGGCGCAGGTCGACGGTTCCGGTGCGCTGGCTGCATTTTATCAGAGCCGCTTCCAAGGCGCCACAATGGGCAGGATGCAAAGCAAACGCCCCGCATCTGAAACGGTTTTCAGAAGCGGGGCTCCAGGCTTAAAATGGAAGTTTGGTGCTAGGAATTGTAGACCTTCTTCATATCCTCAAGGCTCATGGGCTCGTAATCGTTGGCATGTCCAGCTTGACCAAAGGCCTCCATCCGCTTGAGATATACTTGCTTCGCGGCTTCGCGGGCAGGCTTGAGCCAGTCGCGGGGGTCAAATTTATCAGGGGTCTCGGCGAAAACCTTGCGGACGGCTCCGGTCATGGCCAAGCGGCTGTCCGTATCGACGTTGATTTTGCGAACGCCGTGCGTGATCCCGTCCTGGATTTGTTCGAGGGAGATACCGAAGGTTCCCGGCATCTCACCGCCATATTTATTGATGAGTTCAACCAGCTCCTGTGGTACGGAGCTCGACCCATGCATGACCATGTGGCAGTTGGGCATCCGTTTGTGAATCTCGTGGATGCGGTCCATGGCCAGCTTCGGCGGCAGTACCTCACCGGTTTTCGGGTCTTTACGACCGGACTTGTAGGCGCCGTGACTCGTACCAATGGCAACGGCCAGGGCGTCAAGGCCCGTCTTGGCGACAAAATCTTCCGCCTGTTCCGGATCGGTGAGATGATCGGCGACTTCTTCATCGCTCAGGCCCGCTCCGTGGCCGTCCTCAATACCGCCCAGGCAACCGAGCTCGCCTTCGACCGTGATGCCGAGGGGATGGGCCATATCGACGGCTGCCTTCGTGATCTCGACATTTTGCTCGTAGCTGTTCGGCGTTTTGCCGTCTTCAGCCAGGGAACCGTCCATCATAACCGAGGTGAATCCCAAGTCGATGGCTTGTTTTAGTGTGTCGAGGCTATTGCCGTGGTCAAGGTGCATGGCGACGGGGATACGGGGAAACTCGGTGACGGCTGCCTCCATGAGTTTTTTGAGGTAGATCATCCGGCTGTATTTGAGCGCGCCGCGGCTGGCCTGAATGATGACCGGGCTGTTCGTCTCGTTGGCGGCTTCCATAATGGCCTGGATCTGCTCCATATTGTTGACGTTGAACGCGCCAACGCCGTATCCGCCCTTGGCAGCCTCATCGAGGATCTGTCGCATTGGAACTAATGGCATGGTTTGATTTCTCCTACTCTGTCCCTACGAGGGGATTGCAGCTTTGGGTTGCGCGGTCCGGGAGCCGTAGACAGGATAACGGGCCCCCGATGAGACATCTTCCAACGGCCAAGCCGGCAAACGTTTCCCGGATGGCTGGCGTGGAAAATCAGGCAAAGTATATCACCCCCCGAAAAGAACCCGCAAATTCGATTCACAACCTGCATCTGGCGGACCCATTGGACTATAATGACGCTGGCATCCAATTTGAGGAGTATGCGAGCAGTGCAAGACGATGATCTAATGGTATTTGGGGGTTCGGGCAGCCCCAAACTGACCCGGGCCATCTGCGATTATCTACGGATCACCCCGTGTAAAAACGAAACGCTCCGTTTTTCGGAGGGCAACCTGTTTGTCCGCGTTCTCGAGAATGTGCGGGGGCGGTCCGTATATATAGTGCAGTCCACCTCCCATCCCTCCAACGACAACTTTATGGAGCTGTTGTTTTGGATCGACGCCTTCAAGCGGGCCAGCGCCGAGTCGGTGACGGTGGTGATGCCCTATTTTTGCTACGCCAAAGGCGACAAAAAGGACGAACCGCGGGTATCCATTCGGGCGCGGGTCTGCGCCGACGCTATCGAATCGGCTGGAGCCGATCGAGTGGGCACCATGGACCTTCATGCGGCTCAAATCCAGGGGGTTTTCAAGGTGCCGGTGGACGATCTGTACGCGCTGCCCGTACTCTGCGACGCCATCGATGCGATGGGTCTGCCCGAGTTGGTAGTGGTTTCGCCCGATGCGGGATTTGCCAAAAAGGCTCGAAAATACGCCTCGTGCCTTGGCGCGCCGTTGGTCATCGGCGACAAAGAACGGTCGGCCCACGATGAACAGGCTGAGGTAATGGCCATTATCGGCGAAGTAGAGGGACGAACCGCTTTTTTGGTGGATGATTTCACCATTTCATGCAATACGCTTATTGAAGTGGCCGAAAAACTCATCGAGATGGGGGCCCGCGAAGTCATGGCGGCTGTCACCCATGGCATTTTTTCACCGGGAGCCATGGCGCGCATCGATGCCAGCCCCATATCGCGGTTGTTGATCACCGATACCGTCGAGACCCAACCCGAACCGCTCAGCCCAAAGGTGCAGACCGTTTCCGTGGCGCCTTTGTTTGGCGAGGCCATCCGACGGATCCATGACCGGGAGAGCATTAGTACGCTGTTTCCGGACTAGGGCCCGTGCTATACTCGCGGCCCGAGGCATTGTTGCGATAGGGACCAAAAAATACTGAGGGAGCATCCTATGACCAGTCGTGAACGTCTGCAAACCATCATCGCCGGAGAAACCGCGGATCGATGCGGGTTTTGGTTGGGCAATCCCCATCCCGATACGTGGCCGCTGTACCTACGGGCCTTCGATGTGCCCAACGAAGAGGCTTTGCGACAAAAACTCAACGATGACCTCCGCTGGATCTGTCCCCAGTTTTTCCCCTCGACCTATCGGCATCCCGAGGGCAAGGAAATGTTTAACGAGGGGCTCGGCAAGGAACGACACGGTCTCGCCGGCCCCTTCGCCGAATGCGAGGACGTGAATCAAGTCCATGAATACGAATGGCCCAGCCCAGACTACCTCAGTTTCGACGAATGCATTGCCGCCCTTGATAAGGCCGGCGAAATATATCGTGCCAGCGGGTTCTGGACCTGTTTTTATCACAATGTGATGGACCTGTTCGGCATGGAGCAGTACTTGATCAAGATGTGGACCCATCCCGAGGTGGTCCATGCCGTGACGGACCATGTCTGCGAGTTCTATTACGAGGCCAACGAGCGCTTTTTTGAACAGGCAGGTGATCGGGTAGACGCCTTCTTCTTCGGCAATGATTTCGGCACCCAGACGAACCTGATCTGCACGCCAGAACAATTCGATACCTTTATCATGCCGTGGTTCCGCAAGTTCACCGAGCAAGGCCATCGCCATGGCCACCAGGTTATCCTCCACTCCTGCGGGGCTATTCACAGCGTCATCGACCGACTTATCGATGCCGGCGTGGACTGCCTCCATCCGTTGCAGGCTCAGGCCGCGAACATGGACGCCGAGACGCTCGCCCGGGATTTTAAAGGGAAACTGGCGTTCCTGGGCGGGATTGATACTCAGAATTTGCTGGTCAACGGCTCTCCCGAAGACATTCGGGCCGATGTGCGGCGGGTGAAGGAACTGCTCGGGCCATGCCTGATTGTCAGCCCCAGCCATGAAGCGCTGCTGCCAAACGTACCGCCGGCGAATGTCCAAGCCATGGCCGAGACCGCCATTGAATAGGCGTATAACGAACCGATAGGGAGCATCAACTATGTTTAGGCTAGTATCCGTAGGCCTTATGACGATCCTGTTGGGCGCAGGAGCAGCCCATGGCGAAGTCGTGTTCCACGAACCGTTTCAGGACGACATGGACGACGGTTGGACGTGGCTGCGTGAGGAGTCGGAGGATTGGCGGTTGCGGGACGGCGCCCTCGAGATTCGGATTCGCCCTGGCGATGCTCATTCCGTGCAGAACGCGTTGAAGTTAC
>PWNM01000247.1 GCA_003557825.1 Candidatus Hydrogenedentota bacterium
AAGCCGTTGAGTTCCTACGGGAATGGCCGTTGGACCTGATCAGCTATAGCTACCGCAATTCGCACCGGACGGACCTCCATCCGGAAGACGGGTATACGCCCTATGCGATAGGTCCCCGGACCGATTCGCCCAAATCCATTTCACCGCGCGAATCGGAACCCAAGAAACTCGACGGCTCGTTAATGGCGCTGGATGGCGGATCGGGCGGGCGACGTTCGATCACGCCGAACACCTGGCTTGAGAGCTATTGGAAAGGGCGTTATTACGGCTTTATCGAAGCGCCGGAGGTGGACGATCCGGATCTCATTTCCATAGAGGACCGACCCCTGAGGCAGTTGGGAGCCGCCCCTTACGACGGACCGCCTCGTCCCTTCTGATGGCCTATGAACCGCCTAACCGGCCGTTTACACTCCGTCGGGAGCGATGTGTCCAAAGAGCCACAGGAACGTTTCGCGAGCGAAGATAGAGAGCACGGCGATGATAATGCCGGCGATGCATACGCCGCCGAGGCAGGCGAAAAAGGTGCGAAGCCGCCCGAGGCCGAAAATGTGGCCCGCCATCGAGCCGGTCCACGCCCCGGTTACCGGAAGCGGAATGGCCACAAACATGACCAGCCCCCAGCTCTCGTATTTTTTGATCTTCTCGCCTTTGCGACGGGTACGGGCGAAAAGCCATTCCACGAACCGGTCGCCAATAGGGAATCGACGCAGAAAGTTGGTCGCGGGCTCGAGGAACAGGATGATAAACGGAATGGGAATCATATTACCGAAGACCGCCAACGGATAGGCCCTCCAGAGGGGCATTCCGCTTAGGATGGCTACCGGCAACGCCCCACGCAGCTCGAGAATGGGTAGCATGGCTAGGAGGACGGTGGCAACGGGCAAAGAAAAATGGGTCTGGACAAACTCGACTAGCTGTTCTCTCACGGTCTAAATTCCCACTGTTCCAAATATGTGATCGCCTGGTGGTTGGTCAGATCGCGATGGAGCGGCGTCACGCTGACCAAATTTCGCTCGACTACTTCGAGGTCCGTACCCGATTCCGCATGGTGAGTGGGCGGCCCCCCTCCTATCCAATAATAAACCCGTCCACGCGGATCTTCTCGGCGGACGATTTCGTCCTCGTAATGCCGTCTTCCCATCCGAGTAATGGCCAGGCCGGCCAGTTCCGGCTCCGGCACATCGGGCACGTTCACATTCAACATGGTTTCCGGTGGAAGCCCGTGTTCAAGGATGGACCGCGCTACCCGCTCCGCCACGGCGCCGGCGGTATCAAGGTGCTTCGGCGCATAGCTCACATTGGATACCGCCATCGAAGGAACGCCCAGCAGCATGCCTTCATAGGCTCCGGCCACAGTGCCGGAATAGGTAACGTCGTCCCCAAGGTTTGCGCCCGGGTTGATTCCCGACACAATCAACGCGGGACGCTCCCGCAGCAGATCGCGCACGGCCAGCATGACGCAGTCGGTCGGCGTACCATCGACCATGAACCAGCGGTCGCGAAAGGGCGTCACCCTCAGCGGGTGATGCAAGGAGACTCCGTGCCCTACGGCGCTTTGCTCGCGGTCAGGCGCATAGACCCAAACCTCGCCCAAAGCCTCCAGGGCCTGGGCCAGGATCCCGAGGCCCGGCGCGTGGATACCGTCGTCATTGGTTACCAGTATACATGGAGAAGTCATCGTATCAGTACGCTCGTACGCGGCAAGATGCCTGTTTAGATCAGTTCGCGTTAGAGTGAAGGTATATAGCATATTACACAGACGAAGCGCAACCGACCAGTCACTAACCCTTTAAATTTCAATAACTTATATGCAATATAGAAAGCCACTTCCCTTACTTCCCGCATACCCGGATCACAAGGGCCAGTTTTTCCAGGATCGTGCTTCTTTGAATTCGGGCGTGAATGGTGTATGCTATAAGCGGAACCAGGAAGTGATATGGTGGGCGCAAGGATGAGATGAAAAGGGTGGTATCGTTCAGATGGAAAAACCCCGAGTAATTGTCGTAGACGATGAAGAGAACATCCGATTTGCGCTCAAACGATGGTTTGAGGCGAATGGATTTGATGTCGATCTGGCCGAGGACGGGGCCGTGGCGATGGAGAAATGCGCCGAGCAGGAATACGATGTCATGACGCTCGATCTGGAGATGCCGCGCATGAATGGTCGAGATACCATCGCCGCGATGCAGCGGTTACGACCGGAGCTACCGATCATTGTTCTAACGGGTTATTTTGACAAATCCCTCGACCAATCCCTGCAGGGCGTGGCGAAGGTCCTGGTCAAACCATTAAGCCTTCATGTTCTCGAGGCCGAAGTCCGAAAGGTAATTGGAGCATAAAAATACGGTCTGGGAATCATCGGAAACAGTATTGACAGCTTTCCAGCCCATGTGGTAGGATATTTCCATAGGTTTTAAAAGCGCCTTCGAGGCGCTGAAAGAAGAAGCACCCGCTTCTCACCTGTCGACGACGCCGACGTACGAATGGTACAGGCAGTCTGTTAGCCAGGTTCGTCAATAAGCGCAAGAGCAAAGTGTGCCTATTAGCCGCGATCGAGACCGGGTGTCTTCGATCGCGGTTTTTTTTATGCCAGTAAACAGCAGTGGGCGGGGTTGGAGCGTGAAACAGTGTTGGCCTTCATACTCCCCCAAAAGGAGGGACTACTAATCGCCAAGACGGAACAGCGCGTACGGGTCAATGAAATGATCCGTGTCCGGCAAGTACGCGTCATTGATGACGAAGGCAATCAGTTGGGCATCATGAGCCCCAGTGACGCCATGAAAGAGGCAGAAGGGCAAGGACTGGATTTGGTCGAAGTCGCCCCGAACGCCGTACCGCCCGTTTGTCGCATCATGGACTACGGGAAATACAAATACCAGCAGAGCAAACGAGCCAAGGAATCCCGCAAACACCAACACACGGTTACGGTAAAAGAGGTCAAATACCGGCCCAAGATCGACGACCATGATTTTAACTACAAGACGAATCATGTGCGGGAATTCCTGCTTGAGGGCAACAAAGTCAAGCTGACCATTATGTTTCGAGGCCGGGAAATGGCCCACCCCGAGTACGGCAAAGAGATCCTGGCCCGGGTGGTCGAGGCTACCAAGGATCTGACTCAGGATGCCAATGGGCTATTGTCCAATGCGCGGCTCGAAGGTCGGAACATGAGTATCGTCCTTACCCCGGCAAAAGGCGTGGGAACTCAAAACCAAAAGGCCAAATCGACGGAATAACAACGGTCGATACGGAATAACAACGGTCGATATCGATATATAGGCACGCTCAAACGTGAGGAGCAAGCGGTACGCGACGCCCCCCACGGTGTAAAGCTCTGCATAGATCAAGTCATGCGAGTTCATCTTCTACAACCTGACCTACGCATGCCGTAGTAAGGGATAACGTTTTTTTGCACAGCCGGTCGTTCCATAGGTGCAGCGCATAGCCTTGCTCTACCTATGGCCGTTCCGGATTAGACAACTCCCGGAGGTAACACAATGGCGAAGATTAAGACGTTGAAATCCGCCGCAAAACGGTTCAAACGGACCAAGAACGGCAAGTTCAAACGCCACATGGCGTTCAAGCGACATCTACTCACGCACAAGTCGGCAAAGCGGCGGCGTAACTTACGCGCTGCTACAACCTTAAGCCCGGAAGACACGGTGCGGGTGAAACGGATGCTCCCCTACGGCTAAGGCTGTTTCGGATTATCCCTGGCTGTGTGTGTACAACCCGCCGAAAGGCGGCCAATGTAGAAAAGGAAAGGTCTCATGCCACGTTCAACCAATGCTCCCGCCTCTCGTCGGCGTCGGAATAAATTCGTCAAACTTGCTTCCGGATACCGGGGCAGCCGCCATCGTTTGTACAAAACTGCCCGGCAGGCGGTTGACCATTCCGGTCAATACGCCTATCGCGATCGGAAGGCCCGCAAGCGTGATTTTCGCCGGTTGTGGATCGCCCGGATCAACGCTGCCACGCGCCGGTGCGGTATGCCCTACAACCGCTTCATCCAAGGTTTGCGCCAGGCCAATATCGATGTCAACCGTAAGATGCTGGCCGAGATCGCCGCGACCGACGAAGCCCGGTTCTCCGAGTTAGTCGAGTTGGCCAAGGCTCAGCAGGCGGGTTCGTGACGATGCGTATCGTCCCCGCGGTCGATATTCGCGGCGGGCTATGCGTCAACCTGGTACAGGGCGATTACGCACAGGAAACCGTCTTTTCCAATGATCCCGTGACCCAGGCCGTTCAATGGCGCGACCAGGGCGGAGAGTTGATCCATATCGTCGATCTAGATGGCGCCCTCGAAGGCCGCTTATGCGTGCGAGAGGCTCTTGAGTCCCTCACCGCAGCCGGCGTGCCCTTCGAGGTGGGCGGCGGCATTCGCGCCATCGAAACCGTTCAGGCGGTTATGGATACCGGCGCGGCCCGGGTCATCCTGGGCACGGCGGCGTTTACCAATCCGTCTCTTGTGGAAGAGGCTGCCAAGGCCTATCCCGAAGCTACTGTGGTGGGTATCGATGCCAAGGCAGGCATGGTAGCCCTTCACGGTTGGAAAACGGTTACCGATACGGATGCCGTCGCATTTGCCCGGACCATGGAACAAGCCGGAGCATCGCGGATCATCTATACAGATATCTTGAGCGACGGGATGATGAAGGGGCCGAATATCGAGACGACTCGTGCCATTGCCGAAGCTGTCACAATTCCGGTTACAGCTTCGGGCGGCGTTTCGACCCTAGACGATATCCGTAACCTGCGGCAACTGGAATCCGCCGGCGTCGACGAAGCCATCGTGGGACGTGCATTGTATCTGGGCGCATTTACGCTTGGAGAGGCGATCCAGACCGCCCGGGAGGGATAGTGGAGCTGCGATTCGATATCGCCACCATCATCGGCGCTGGGTTGCTGGGCGCATCGCTTGGGCTCGCCCTAAAAGATCGGGAGTTGGCCCAGGAGGTACGCGGCGTCGGCCACCGGCCCGCTTCCCTCGATACGGCAAAAGCCGTGGGGGCCATCGATGCCGCCTATCTCGATCCAGTGGAAGCCGTGCAGGAGGCCGATCTCATTGTCGTATGTACGCCTGCTGCATTGGTGATTCAAATGCTCGACGCCATCCAACCCCACTGCCGGCCCGAAGCGGTGGTGACCGACGTGGCGAGCACGAAAGCCATACTTTGCATCCATGCCGCCCATACATGGCCTGCTCCCCGGCGTTTCGTGGGCAGCCATCCCATGGCGGGTTCTGAGAAATTCGGCGCGGCCCACGCTCGACCCGATCTGTATGAAGGTACCGTGACGCTGATGGAGACGCTCGATGGGCATGATCCGATGGCATACAGCACTGTGAAGGCCCTGTGGGAAGCCGTAGGATCCCGAACGGTGGTGGTATCGCCCGAGCAACATGATCGAATCGTCGCCCGTACAAGCCACATCCCCCATATTGTGGCCGGATGCCTGGCGCTGGTCGCCTCGGGAAACGATGACATACAACCCTTTGTGGGAAAGGGATTTCGCGATACGACTCGCGTAGCCGCCGGTCGTCCCGACATCTGGCGAGACATCTGCCTAACCAATGAAGCGGCGATTGCGGCGGGTATCGATGCGATGATGGATGAACTGGGGCGCATACGCGCCATGGTGGAAAACAAAGACGGCGAGGAGCTGGCGCGGTTTTTCAGCGCTGCTCAGGAAGCACGGCAAAAGGCATTGGGCGAATGAATGGGTTGTTTATTACGCTGGAAGGGGTGGAAGGAAGCGGTAAGACCACCCAACTATCCCGGTTAAAGAAGCAT
This sequence comes from Candidatus Hydrogenedentota bacterium, assembly GCA_003557825.1. GTDB lineage: Bacteria > Hydrogenedentota > Hydrogenedentia > Hydrogenedentales > SLHB01 > PWNM01. The sequence continues at coordinate 5,793 of PWNM01000247.1, forward strand.
CTTGAGTCCACCGGTCACCGCATTGTGGTTACTCGGGAACCCGGCGGTACGCCCATCTCAGAAGCGATTCGCGATATCCTCCTGGATCCGACAAACGGCGCCATGCATCCCATGACCGAACTCTTGCTGTACGAAGCGGCCCGAGCGCAGCATGTGGCGGAACACATTCGACCCGCTCTTGAATCCGGGGCTATCGTGTTGAGCGACCGATACACCGATTCGACGACAGCCTACCAGGGCGCAGGCCGCTCCATCTCTCCTGAGACGGTGGGACAACTCCACCAAATCGCCACCCAAGGAGTATGGCCGGATCTAACCATTGTCATCGACCTGGACCCGACAGAAGGATTACGCCGCCGAGCCGATGACCATGCCCACGATCGCATCGAGTCGGAACCTGTTGATTTCCACCGGCAAGTTCGGACCGCCTTTCTAGCCTTGGCGGAGATAGAATCCGAACGTATCAAAGTGGTCGACGGCTCCATGTCGCCCGATGAAATAGCTGGGCATATTGCGGCGCTGGTAGACCCCTTGGTGGAGCAAAAACGGGGGCAACTCGACAGGACACCCGAGTAACGCATGGGATTCACGGCGATACAGGATCAGGAAACAGCAATTCAATTGCTGCGGAATGTTCTACGCCGGGAACGGGTACCCAGTGCGTTTCTCTTCTGGGGTCCCGACGGCATCGGCAAACACATGACCGCCGTGGAGATGGCCAGAGCCGTCAATTGCCGGGAGATCGAAGATGATGCGTGTGACCAGTGCCTCTCGTGCCGAAAGGTCACCAGCGGCAATCACCCCGATATCCAAACGATTGTCCCCGCCAAACGAAGCCGCCTCATCGATACGGACACCATCGGCGAGGTTATGGAAATGGCCTCGCTTCGTCCGCGCGAAGGCATCCGGCGCGTCTTTATTATCTTGGATGCGGACCGCCTGACGGCTGCGGCGCAGAACCGGTTTCTAAAGACACTCGAGGAACCGCCGGGACATTCGTTGTTTCTTCTCACATCGGCCCATCCCCGGGTCATCTTGCCGACCATCCGGTCACGTTGCCAATTGGTTCGCTTTCGTATCCTCCGCCCCGAGACCTTGACGGGGATACTCGAACGGAGTCGCGATCTACCGGCGGACATGGCCCGGTCCATTGCGGCCCTGGCTCAAGGCCAGGTCTCGCGGGCTTTTGACCTCCTTGATTAGGAAAAACGGACCATCATGTTGGCCATTACGCAACAATTGGCCGAAGGTTCCGATCCGGTCGTATTGGCGGAAGAGTTTACAGGCCAGTTGGCGGAGCAAAAAAAACGGATCGAGTCGGCAATCGAAGCCGAATTGAACCGAGAGGAACAGGCCGCCCTACCGCCGGAAGAACGGGACCGGATGAAACAGGAACGCATGGCTGCGGCCGAGGCCATCGCCAAACGGGAGCTCAACGAGTACCTGTACCTTATGGAAACCTGGTACCGGGACCAAATGGTGTACGCAGCCGTGCCTTCGACAGATCATGTCCTAAATCAGGACCAGATCGATCGTTTACAGAAAGAAACCTCAACCGACGCCGGCGCAAAAATCACTGCGGTAGAACGGGCCCGGGGCCTCCTCGACCGGCACATCAGCGACGAACGGGTCTTCCGAGACCTGTTCCTGGCCTTGGCCGTCCGCTAACCGGCGTTGCGGAGATAGATACATGGAAATCACCAAAATTCGACTACGCAAGCCCACACGGGTGTTCTCCTTTGTGTGTTCCGATATACCGCTTCGACGAGATGACACGTGCATCGTAAAAAGCGATCGCGGCATGGAGTTCGGCATCTGCGTCGTACCGCCCGA